>JASHSL010000509.1 GCA_030040855.1 Terriglobales bacterium | reverse complement strand
TGCGCGATCTGCGCGGCAATCGGCTTCATCTCTGCCTGAATGTCTTCGAATGCTTTGTGCGCCATCGCCGCCAACTGCTGGGCAGGAATATCAATTCCGAAGTCTTGCAGCCGGAGCGCATATTCTTCTGCAGGAAGGCGAAAGTCTGTACGCGCTTTCGGCAACAGCGTGGCTTTTAACCAAGCATCGTAGTCGGCGAGTTGGGATTTCAGCTTTCCGTAGGGTTCTTGCCAATCCTCCAGCCTGTACTTCTCGAATAGAGCAGCGATTCCATCGACGTAGTTGGAGTCCCGGCTGAGCTCGGTTTCGATTTCTGTGCGCCATGGATAGATCACGCCCGGCTTGGCCATTTGCTCAAGCGCGCGCCGCTGCAAAATCTCAATGATCGGTTTGTAGCCGGGTGCCAGTCCGGCATACTTACGAATTCGCTCGACCGCAGCAGGGCGCCGTTCTGCGGGGGTTTGCTCGTCGAGCAGAAACTGGATTCCCTGGAAGACCTGGCGGCTGGCATTCAGAAAAGGAACCGTATGGGCCCGCTCGAAATCCTCTTGTTTGAAATCGAGCTCCACTTCCCGAATGATGATCTCCAGGTCCTCCGCAACTTCCCGCACCGGTTGCTCGCCGGCAGCGGCCTTCAGCTTGTCGAGGACCGCAGTCGTCTCCTGGCGTTGCTGGTCCTGGTCGGCCCAACTCGGTTGCGAGATTTCAGTGTCGTATTCCTTCAGCCCCTGCCGTGACCCGGCCTCAGGATGATGTTTGAATTCGACCGCCAGCAGCAGCTGCGTGTAGCGATTGCTAGCCTCGATCCAACTAGAGTCGAGGGAGGGAGTTTCGACGAAAGCGTTCATACGGAAAGATACTCCGAGGACAAGCATGGCAAGAATCATGAGGATGGATCGGCCAGTCACAGTTCCTCCGACACTGATACGGTACCTAATCGCTACCCGTCTCGCCAGTTTCGTACGGCTTGACCTGAGCGGCGATCTTTTCTCTGTCGCCGACCACAACGATCTTCATTTGCTCGGCTGCAAGATACTTCTTCGCCATTGCTGATACTTGTTCTGAGGTCACCGCGTTCACCTTCTGCACGTACGTCTGAAGATACTGGTCGCCGAGGCCGTGGAAATCCACAAAGTTGAGCTGGTTGATGATCCCCTGCCGCGATGAATTCTGCAGCACGAAGATTCCACTCATGTACTCCTGGATTCCTTTGAGCTCGGCCGGGCTTGGCGGCTCGTTCTTCAGGCGGTTGATCTCGTAAAAGATCTCCTTTAGCGAAGGCCCGGTGACATTGGTGGTGACGTCGGCCGCCTCCACCCAGTAGGCGGCGCGGTAGTGCGTCGACACCGTGCTGAAGGGCGAGTAGGTGTAGCCCTTATTCTCGCGGATATTCGAAGTGATGCGCGAACTGAACGAGCCGCCCAGCAGGCTGTCCATCACCAAAAAGGGAATGTAGTCGGGGTTGCTCGGATCGAGCACCGGCAGGCCGAGGTACAGCGTGCTCTGCACCGCCCCCGGCTTGTCCGTGAGATCGAAGGCGCGCCCGGATCTGGGCGTGGGGAGATCGATCCGCGGCTCGGCGTTACGCCCCCAATCACGGAAGGCGTCGGCGACGGCCTTGCCCATCACCGCGGTATCGAAGTTTCCGGCGACGTACACGTGCGTGCGCGCCGCGCCGAAGTTCGTGGCGTAGAAGTTCCGGACCTCTTGAATGGAGTAGCCGTTCACCATGGCTTCGGTCGGATACAACCGCCCGTAGGGATGGTCGGGGTAGAGCAGCTGGGCAAAGTGCTGCCGGGCGACGTTGCGCGGCTGTGAGAGCTCGATGGTCATCTTGCGTACCGCGTCTTTCTTGAGGCGGGGCAGCTCGGACTCGGGCAGGAGCGGCTTCTGGATCACCTCGGCCAGCAGCGCCAGCACCTTGGGGCCGAATTCAGAGAGGGCATCGCTCTCGATCTGCGTCTGGTCGGGGCGACGTTCACTGTAATGGCGCCGCCCACGGCCGCGGCCTCCTTCGCCACCTGCCCGGCGGAGCGTGTTTCCGTGCCTTCCTTCATCAGATCGCCGGTGATGTTCGCCAGCCACACCTGGTTCTCACCTTCGTTCAAGTTGCCGCTGCGCACGATGACGTCCACAGTCACTTTGGGTACGTTGCCATAGGGCACGAGCGTGACTTTCATCCCATTGGGCAGAGTGAAATCCCGGTGCGGCGGCACGTTGAACGGCTTCGGTGGTCCGCCCTCGGGCGGCACCTGCTTAACCACTTGGGCGCAAGTGGCGAATGCGAGCGTCGGCACGATGATTGCAAACACGGATCTTTGTAAGAATGTTTTCATAGTCTGCCTGCGCTTACTGTCCCTGGTTGGCGGTCGAAGCCGGCTTGGTTTCGACCGTGAGCACGGTTCGGTTGGTAGGGCGGAGGTACTCCTGCGCCGTCTTCTGGATTGTCTCCGGCGTGACCTTACGGAACTGAGCCTCCAGAGTATTAATGCGCGCCGGGTCGTCGTCGAAGAGCGCGAAGCTGGCCAGGAGGTCCGCCCGGCCAAAACCATAGAAGTTCTCAATCTCGCCGTACAGGCTGGAACGTAGCTTGACCAGGGCGCGGTCGAGGGTGGGCTGGTCAAGGAGATTGTTGCGGACCCCGTCGATGACGGAATCGGTGGCCTGCACGATTTGCTCCGGACTAATATTCTGATCGTAGTAGAGGTCCACGATCCAGAGCATCGGACCGTCATAGTCGTACATATTGCCGAGCAGGTTGATGCCGCCTTCGACCTCCGCCGTGTAGCCGCGCTTGGTGACGAGCTCCTGGCGGAGGAGGCTGTCGTCCCCCTGGACCAAAACCTGGTCGAGCAGGCCTAGCGCATAGTACTCGGGCGTGTTGCGCTGGGGCACGTGGTAGGCGAAGGCGAGCGCCGGACGCTTTGCCTGTGGGTCCAGCTTCGTGGCCTTCTTTTCTTTGTCCTGCCGAGGCTCGCTGATGTCGGGCAACGACGGGGGCTTGCTCGACGCGATCGGTCCGAAATACTTCAGGACGAATGCCTTAGCCTGGGTTGCGTTGAGATCTCCGACGATAGCCAGCGCCGCGTTATCCGGTGCGTAATATTGCTTGAAGAAGGTCTGCACGTCCTCGAGGGTGGCGGCTTCGATGTCGTGCAGGTCGCCGTAAAAGTTGTGCGCATTGTACCAGTTGGTGTTTGCGTACTGCGGCATGTCGAGCCAGGGGAAGCCACCATAGGGTCGGTTCAGTACGTTGACCTTCACTTCGTTGGTCACGACGCCCTGCTGGTTCGTCAGGTTGTCCTGGTTGACCGCGAGACCGCGCATGCGGTCCGCTTCAGCCCAGAGCACGGTTTCCAGCTTGTTCGACGGCACGATCTCAAAGTAATTCGTGAAGTCGAATCGGGTGGACCCATTCAAGACTCCCCCATTCCGCTGTACCAGCTTGATGAACTCCATCTTCCCCAGATTTTCCGAACCCTGGAACATCATGTGCTCGAAAAGGTGGGCAAAGCCGGTGCGGTTCTCGGGCTCGATGCGGAACCCGATGTGGTAGTAGACGGCCACGGTGACCGTCGGCGCAGTGTGGTCGGGCGAGAGCACCACGCGCAGACCATTGGGAAGCTTGTAGTACTCGACCGGGACGTGGAAAGTGGACGGCTCTTTCGGTTGTGCAGAACCGAATACGCTAAACAGCAGCGCGGTCATCAGCACGCCTGGGATACATGTTTTCATTCGCTCCACTCCAGGTCCACACCTTAGCAGGTATGCGAACAACGCCACAACGGGTGTCGCTTGGGTACCGAGGATTGCCGACCGCGGCAACCACACGGATGGCCGCGCCCAAACCCCGCCTAGAGCATTCTAGGCAGGGCGCGGGATTGCGGGTCAACCCCAAACGATTTCCAGTGCGAGGCCGTTCCGGTTGAGTGCCGCATGGAGAACGTGACTCTGCGCTGCGAAAATCAGGCGGGTTTTTGGGCTGCGGGCATGCGGCGCAGGCACGAGATCAGGCGCTCAACATCGTCGGCGGAGTTGTACACGTGCGGCGTCACACGGGCCGAGTTGCCCCGCACGCTGACGAAAATCCTCTCTCGTGCCAGAAGATTGGTCAGATCCGACGGGAACCCGGATTTCCTTCGCAAGCAGAGATAATGCGGGGCCCGCAACTTCTCCGGTGGAGAGGAGAATCCACACTCGGCTGCTGCGGTTCCGAGCTGGCGAGTCAGCTCACCGCAAGTTTCTGAGATCTCGGTCACCTTCCATTCGAGGATCTGCTGCATCGCCCGGTTGGCAGCAGGGAGGAGTGCGAAGTTCGACCGCTCCCCCATGTCGAAACGACGCGCGCCGCCTTCATATTCGGGCGTGTAGAGAATGAGGCTGCTGAAATTCCGGGCATTGGCGCGCTGAATCCAGTTTTCTTCGAGAGGAATGCCGTTTTGCCATCGGGGCGCGACGTAGAGCAGCCCCGTGGTGTATGGACCCATAAGCCATTTGTAGTTGGCCGCAACTGCAAACTCAGGCTGCACTTCGCGCACACTGAACGGAAGAGCTCCGAGTGACTGGGTGAGGTCGAGGGCTAGCCCTGCCCCACGTTTACGGCATTCCTGTCCAATGCGAACCAGATCGAGACGGCCGCCACTGGTCCAGTGGACGTGGGGGAGTGCGGCAATTGCCACCTCATCGGTGAGGCCGTGGAGAACGGCGGCGGTCCAGTCGTGGTTCTCTGGCCAGGGGACGACCTTCAAGCTCGCACCTTGTTCCGCGGCCCGCCGTTGCCACGGGTAATAGTTGGAGGGAAATTGCTCGTCGAGCACCAGGATGCGCTGTCCTTTGCGGAGGGGCAGATTGCCCGCGGCCGTGGCCACGCCATAGCTGGCCGAGGGAACGATCGCCACGCAATCGGGAGAACAATCGAGGAGCAGAGCGGCGGTCGAACGGAAGGCTTCAGAACCAGTAAAGAATGTGTCGGGTGTAAGTTCCCAGGGGTGCGATTTGCGGGCGAGTCCCGCAACGCCAGTTTCGAAGGCCGGCTTCATCAGGGGAGACATGTAAGCACAATTCAGATAGATGATGCCCGAAGGAATGTCGAAGAGAGATCGCTGGCATGCAAGCATAGAAGTGTGCCCTTAGTGTATCAATGCGGAGTGGAAGGCCTGAGTCGGGTTGCCGATAGAGAACTGATTCAAGTGGTCGCCCAAGATCTCGGGGCTGCGTGCCATCGCATGCCTCGTCGTCAAAACTCTGCATGGGGTGCAACCTGATGATTCCCAAAAGATGGGATTGCATATGAGAGGGCGGTGTGGCAACGTGGTTTTGTACGAGTTACGGAGTGTACAAGGTGTGCAACCCAACGGAACGCCGCCCCCGCCCTACCCTGTTAATCCTTGTGGTCCTGTTTGTCGGTGTCGGTCCCTTGGCGTCATGTCATCGCTCCAACACACCAACGACTAAGCGCTATCCCTTCACAGGTCGTGTCATTTCGATCAATAGCCACGACCAAACGGCCATCATTGATGGAGACGCCGTTCCCGGCTTCATGGTGGCCATGGCAATGTCCTACAAAATCAAGCCTGCGGCCGAGCTAAGCCAGCTGGCTCCCGGAGATTCCATTTCTGCGGAAGTGGTAGTGGTCGATTCCGACGCGAAGGATGAGAGCGCTGCCGACTATTGGCTTGAGAACGTCAAAGTCACTGCCCATGCGCCATCGCCGCACGGGCCAACGGTAAATTTCCTGCCCATGCCACTGCCGGGAAACGACGTCCGGCATGGTTCATGATTGATCAGAGGTGGCGAGAGCATTTCTCAAAAGCTTCGGGCGGCACGCTCTGCGTGTCACGCTGACTTGCATGCTGCGCTTGCCCTCTTCCGCTCTATGCAACGCAGTAGGAATCTGACTCTCGCCGGCAAGCACGCCTGGAGCACTTCCACTGTTCCGCTACCCGGCAGGGCGGTGGGGTTTTCGGGATGCCGTCTTCCTAAGCAGGATACAATGCCGTCTGTGAGATTCCAGACGGAAGCGCTGGTGAAAGCAGATGAAAGCAATGCCCGAGTCCATCGAGTGGCGGCGACCACGGTCGTCACGCCGCCGGTTTCTGTTGATTGTTGCCCTGATTGCCATCCTCCTCTTCGGCAGCCGCACCACGGTCTCCTATTACGTCGACGCACTTTGGTTTGGGTCGCTCGGGTACGGAGACGTATTTCGCAAGACGCTCAGCCTTCAGTGGGGGGTCTTTGCCGCGTTTTTCGCGGCCACATTTCTCATTCTGTACGGCTGGTTTCTCGCCCTGAAGCGGGCCTACCAGCCCGATTTAACGAGCGGCGGCATCATTTTCATCGGTAGGCAGCCGGTGAAATTGCCGGTCGAACGCATCCTGAGTCTCATCGTGCTCGTGGCCTTGCTTGCCATTGCCGCGGCCACCGGTGCCGGTGCGAGGGCGGAATGGCCCACGTTTGCGCTTTATGGGTATGCGCCGCCGCCCACCCCAGGTGGCGTTGTGGATCCCATCTTCGGCAAGCCGCTCGGCTTCTATCTATTTACCCTCCCCGCCTGGCAATTCATTGCCAGCTGGCTGCTGACTCTCGCCGTGATTGCCTGTGGAATCAGCCTTTTCTTCATTCTGATTAGCGGCAGCACGCGCGTGTTCGCAGGCCGCCGCGGCGGTTCTCTCCCGTTGCCCTGGCGCGGCTTCTCGATTGCGTTTGCATGCTTCTTGCTCACCCTAGCGATCCGAGTCTATCTCAGCCGTTTCGAGACTTTATTCGACGAGCATACGATCTTCGCCGGTGTCACCTACACCGATGTCCATGTCACGCTTTCCGGTCTGCTCGCGGCTTGCGTAGCCCTCCTTCTGGGCGCGGCCATCGCTGCCGTGAATGCATTTGCACCGCCGCGCGTAAGCCGGCTGGCGGCGGCACTCGTTCCGGGCGCGGTTTGTTATCTCACCTTTCAGGGAATCGGCTGGTACGTGGGCAACTTTATCGTGAAGCCGAACGAGTTAGTTCGCGAGCGGCCTTACATCGCCTGCAACATCGAGCTGACGCGGCAGGCCTTTGGCTTGAACTCCGTGTTGCAGCGGGAATTTCCCGCCGAAACGACGGTGGAGGCGGCCGACCCGGCGAACAATCAAGCCACCTTGCAAAACATCCGGCTGTGGGACTGGCGCGCACTCCAGGACACGCTGCGTCAAATTCAGGAAATCCGTACCTATTATGACTTTCCCGATATCGACATCGATCGCTATGAGATCGACGGCAGCACCCGTCAGGTCATGCTGGCGACCCGCGAATTGAGCGTCGACAAGCTGCCGGAGAGCAGCCGCAACTGGATCAATGAAAAGCTGATCTATACCCACGGATACGGTGTCACCATGAATCCGGTCAATGGGTTCAATCCGGAAGGGCTGCCCACATTGATTCTCAGCAATATGCCGATTCAAAGCACGGTGAAGAGCATTGCCGTGGCGCGTCCGGAAATTTATTTCGGCGAACTGACCGACACCAACGTATACGTAAAAACGCGGCAGCAGGAATTCAACTATCCCCAGGGTCAAGCGAACAACCTGACGTCCTATGAGGGCAACGGCGGCGTCCTGCTCGGTGGATTCCTGCGCCGCATTCTCATCGCCTATGACCAGGGGGATTTGGCAAAACTGCCGTTTAGCGACGATATTACCCCGCAAAGCCGATTGCTGATGCGTCGCAACGTGCGCGAGCGCACCTCGGAGCTGGCGCCCTTTCTCTCCTATGAATCGGATCCATACATGGTGATCGGCGACGATGGGCGGCTGTCATGGGTGATGGATGCCTTTACCACCTCGGACACCTACCCCTATGCAAGCCATTATCCTCTCGGCGGCAACTTCATTAACTACATCCGGAACAGCGTGAAGGTGGTCATCGACGCCTACGACGGAACCACCACCTTCTATGTGTTTGACGCGCAAGACCCAATCATCGCAGCCTATCGCCGCATATTCCCCTCTCTGTTCAAGGATGCGGCGGCCATGCCCCCGGGGCTGCGAAGACACGTGCGTTATCCCGAGTTGCTGCTCAAGCTTCAGGCGGCCGTGTACTGCCTTTATCACATGACCAATCCGGAGGTGTTCTACAACCAGGAGGATCTGTGGACGGTCGCCTCCGAAGTCGGCATGAGCGACTCCGGCGAGCAGAAGACGCTGGCGATGGAGCCGAACTTTGTGCTGATGAAATTGCCGGGCGAAAACGACGTTGAATTCGTAGCGATCCTGCCATTTACGCCCGCCAATCGAAACAATCTGATTGGCTGGATTGCCGGCCGCAGTGACGGCGCACAATATGGTACGTCCGTCGTGTACGACTTCCCGAAAACCAAGTTGGTCGATGGTCCGCTGCAGATCGAAGCGCGAATCGATCAGAACCCGCAACTGTCGCAACAGTTGACGCTCTGGAATCAGCAAGGCTCTCATGTGCGGCGTGGAACCCTGCTGGTGATTCCGTGCGGGCGCGCGCTGTTGTATGCGGAACCCATCTACCTTCAGGCCGAGCGCAGTCCGATGCCGGAACTACGCCTCGTGGTGCTCGCGCTGCAAGATCGGCTGGCCTACGGATCAACCTTCGAGTCGGCGATGCGGTCCCTGTTTGGCGGGGAGGCTTCTTCATTGACCGCCGCCGCTGGCCCGCTTGAGCCCGGTCGAATCCCCGCGGCCTCCGCCGCTTCCCCCAAGCCTGCCGCGGATCTAGATGCGCTCATTGCCGGGGCGGCCCAAGACCTGGCCGACTATCAGCGCTTGACGGCGGAAGGCAAGCTCGCCGAAGCCGGGCAAAAGCTTGAACAGCTCAAGCAAAAGATCGACGAGCTGAACCGACGCCCACACTGAGGGCCTTTCTCAAGGGTGAGTCTAGCGACGGGCTAGGAAGGCGGAAGCCCCATCATGCGCGGGTCTGGCGTTGTTTTGCGCTCTTGCCCAAGGCCATGAGAAACACCGCACTCTTTCCTTCCGCGTGGGGGGAGAAAAATCTGATCACATCATCATCGTAGAAGGTGAGGCCGCTCGCACCGAGGTGGAGTGCATAGGCTGCGAGATAAAGCTTGCCCCCGAGGATGCCGGCTTCCAGTTGCACGATTCGGTATCCGCGGTTCCCATAACGCGCAAAGATTGCCTCTAGGTCGGCAAGAAAGAAAATCGCCACGCTGGCGTCCGCGGGCAGTTCCTGTTCCAGTCCGAGATCGCCGGCCTGGCTACGAAAGTCACCGCTCTTTAGAAGTTCCAACCCTCGCGGTTCCCGATGGAAGAAGTAGGAGCCGGAAGGAAGACCTTCCACGGCGTTCACGATCAAATACAGATCATTAAGCTGAGCGCCGAAGGGATCGAGAAAGTCGGCCGCCACCCCACGCGTGCAACGGTCGAGAATGGTGGAGAGTTGGACGAAGCTGATGGGCTCGCGTGCGAAGCGGCGCGTCGAGCCACGACACAGAATCACTTGCTCCGTGGAATCGTCTGGGATTTCCTTGTCTCCGAGGGGCCGCAGAGAAATGAGTTGAGCGGCAGGCTCCCTCGGCTTTGCCACGGCAGCGGCGCCCCGCCAGCTCGCGACCTCCTCGGGCAAGAGCAGGGAAGAAGCTGCATGCATCGCTCGCATGGCTGGATAGTCTATCTCCCTCTTCGAAAGAGAGACAGTTTCGAAGCCGAGAGACGGAATGTCGCGCGGCGAAGGCGGGGGCGAATCCGTGCCATACCCAATCGGAATGAGCGAAAGTGCCACCTCACGCTCGGCGTCGACATCGAGCAGCCGATTCACAGCGGCATCGACGAAGCCGCAGATGATTTTGGCAGGGAGTTGGAGGGACACGCTGATGGCCAGCAGGTTGGCGAGAATCGTGCCGTTATCCCAACCGAAGTGTCGGTAGGTGCG
>JASHSL010000508.1 GCA_030040855.1 Terriglobales bacterium | reverse complement strand
TCCCCCCTTGGTTTCTTTTACCACCGATAAGGTGGAGCTCGAGCCAAGCCAGATCACCGGCGTGGTAACGAAGATCACGAGTGGGACTAGCTTCACCATCACCACTCTGCCCAGCTTCTTTGCCTTCTGGTCCAACCAAACCCAGTCGAGCTGGATGCCCATGGCGATCACCGTCGATACCACCTCGCAAACCACCTACCTGAATCTCAGCCCAGATAGCTTTGCGGGGGTGACACCCAACAGTCTGGTATCGGTGCGCGGCTGGCTGTTCTCGACGCCGAGTAGCTCAACCCCGTCCACGCAGGTGGCGGAAACGGTTCTCGGACGGCCACAGAGGTTTTTCTAATCCTCTAGGCGAGGGAGCGGCGAGGAGTTCATGCGCCGCTCCCCTGCCGTTCTTGCCCTTCGGTTGCACCGGCACCGTCCTCACTCGAGGGCCGCAGACCAACTTCCATACCCGCCATCCTGGAGACACGACCCCGCGACTGCCGTATAGGTTCCCGATGCCGAGGTGAAAGCCAGGTTGGCTGTACCCGAGAAGTCGATCGTGCTCTCGGGCTGGGTGAGTTGGAGGGTTAAGGAGTTGCCGGTTACGGATCCTGTCATGGACGCCGAGGTACCGCAACTTCCCGTTAAGCTGACCGTGCCGGTAATCTGAGTGCCGACCTGGGTAAGGTTCGCGGTTACTTGAAACGCAGCCGAGGTGTCGTTGTTCGGGATGAGAGCGAACAGCCAGGTTCCGGTCATGGCCGGGTTCGAAGAGGACCCGCAAGCCGATAAACAGCCCAAAGCCGCTGCCAGAGCCACACGAGCAATCTTCCTCATACTCACCATTGTAGCGAATTCAAAAACTGGTCGCGCGTGAGATTGGCTCGGCCAACCCTACTTTCCTTTCCGCATCGAAGCGCTAGCAAGGAAGATGGCTCCAGTTCGGTCCAACTCGCAAGTCTGCTTTTTACGTACATTTACCCTCCCCTTACAAAGTGTGACTTCCTCCCTGGTCGAAGGGTGTTCGAATGGCTGTGAGGGTTCGAGGGATCAGGCAGGAGCTTAGCTTGGTGAAGACGCTGTCAAGCGTGTTGGTTGTCGTCGCGGCCGCTCTGCTGGTGGCTTCCCGGCCGCTTTCGGTTTCTGGGAGTGAGCTAGCCGGCACGTCCGGCGATTTGGACCTGCTCTTACACGAGCGCAGTTACTTGATGGTGGAAAAGGCACTGACCTCGGGAGCGCATCTGTCTCGCTCGGACCGCGCTTTTTTTGAAGGCATCATGGCGAACCGCCGCAATCGAGCGGCAGACTCGATCAGGCTCTTAGAGCCGCTGATCCCCACCCTGTCGGCCACCAACCAGGCGCGGGCGGTGCTCGCTCTCAGCACGCTAGCCGATGATTACGAGAAGACTTTTCAGTACGCGGCGGCCGCCGATACCTACCTCGACTTGGTGCGGAACTTCGCCAGCGCCATGAGTGCAGAGCAGGTTCGAAAAGCGAAGCGGGAGGCCGAGCGCTGGAACCTGCTGCGCACGGCGCCCGCGCAGAGCGCGACCCTCGATGGACCGTTTACCCTCGACACCACCCGGGATCGCTTGGGACTCACCGAGACCTCGGTCGTCGTCGACGGGCAGCGCATGCCTATGATCTTGGACACCGGCGCCAATATCTCGGTGATCAGCCGAAGTACCGCGCGGCGACTGGGATTGAGTCTCTCGGAGGGCGAGAGCACGCTCGAAGGTGGGGCTGGAGATGAGATGCTGGTGCATACGGCGGTGATCCCGGAGCTTGAGATCGGCCGGGCCAAATTTCGCAATGTGGCCGTGGTGGTGGCGGAAGACAGGGATATGTTTATGAGTTCGATCGCCTACGCGCTTCCCGGAAGCCTGGGATTTCCTGTGCTTTCGGCTTTGGGAAGAATCACCTTCTTTGCCGATGGGCGCTTCGGGGTCGATGCGGAGGCTGCGGGCAAGCCCGACCGTGAGAATCTGTTTCTGCAGCGGCTCACGCCCATAGTCTCGGCTGAAATTCGAGGGAAAGAGGAGTTATTCACCATCGACACGGGAGCGACAGGCTCGCTCTTGTCGGCGCGCTACTATAAGGATTACGCTCAGGACTTCGATGCCGACATGGTCGATGAAGTGAGTCTCGCGGGCGCAGGCGGAACGCGAAGCATCCCGGCGTATTTTGCTCCCCGGGTGAGCTTGAGCTTGGGCGGTGCTTGCGCGTACTTGGACGAAGTTCCGGTCCTGATCAAGCCACGCGGGACCTCGGATGATTACTTCTACGGGGATTTGGGGCAAAATGCTCTGCGTTGGTTCCCGAGCTACACCTTCGACTTTCAGACGATGAATTTCATCGTGAACGGCTCAGCTTGCGCGCAGTCGGATTAGTTTCCGTACTAATCGGCATGCACCTCTCCAGCGGCCTGAGGCAGCCGACTGCGGGCGGACAAGAACACCAGCGGCATCAGTCACCGCTATCGAGGTCGGTCTTCAACCGCATCCTGTGCGCTTTCGTGACAGATCTCCCACTTCGATGGGCGGTCGGGCCGAGTTTTGGAGCTGCTCAGGCCAGATGCAGGACCATTTCACCATAGGTATTCCACGTATTACTTCTCTTGAGTCTTGCCGAACTAGAATCCTCCCGCAACCGCACCGTAAGGCAGCCGAGCAATGTTGTCTGGCTGTGTGTCGCGCATCAAAATTTATGTTCCGTGAGGAACATAATGTGTGACTTTTCGCCGAACCATGTTCCACGTGGAACATTGCCTGTGGAAAGCCACAACCCTAGGGCCCGCAACTCTCGCATGGTCCATGATCACGTTACCCATACGCTTCTGCACTGAAATCTGGCATTGCAATCCACATCGACCCGAACTATGCTGACAGCATCTCGGCGATCTCTAAAATCTGAATGGGACGCGTTCTCGCTGTAGCCAACCAGAAGGGCGGCGTAGGCAAAACCACGACTGCCATTAATCTGGCCTCTTCGGTTGCGGCTGCCGAAGTCGACACCCTGCTCATCGATTGTGATCCTCAGGCCAACACCAGCAGTGGACTGGGTCTAAGCAAAGATCCCCAGCGACCTAGCACGTATCATTTGCTCATGGGCATGATCGGCGCGGAAGGTGCGCTTCACAAGACTGAACTTGATCAACTCTGGCTGATTCCGGCCCACAAGAACCTGATTGGTGCCAATCTAGAGTTGATCGACGTGGAGCACCGGGAGTTTCGGCTGCGCGATGCCCTCGGGCCGTTGCGCGACCGCTTTCGGTACATCGTGCTCGATTGTCCGCCCGCCCTCGACCTCCTTACCCTCAATGCCCTGGTCGCCGCCGATGCGGTGTTGATTCCCATGCAGGCGGAATACTTTGCTTTGGAGGGAATCTCCGAATTGCTCGATACCATCGAACGCATTCGGGTGAACCTGAATCCCTCGCTTACGATCGATGGCGTGGTCCTGACCATGTTCGATGATCGCACCAACTTGGCCCAGCAGGTGACGGCAGAGCTGAGCCGCTATTTCGGCGACAAACTTTGCAAGACGACCATTCCACGCAATGTGCGGCTGGCCGAGGCGCCGAGCCACGGCCGGCCGGCGTTGCTCTACGACGTGCGTTCGCGGGGAGCGGAAAGCTACATCCAGCTGGCGAAGGAGATGCTCGAACGCAGTGGACTGCTAGGCCAAGAGCAGCCGCCATCCCCGGAGCAGCTCGAGGAACCGCAGGTGGTCAACGCTCCCCGCTGGAAGCGTTGGCTCACAGGGCGCAGCAAGTTGACCACGGAGAATATTCATGGTCGGTGACAAGTAACGGTGTCGGATGGCAGCGGACGGAGAACCATCACAAAGGAGAACGGAGAGAAGAATGGAAGACAGACCAGCAGTCGAGAAAACCTCGGAGAAGCGGCGGGCCCTAGGGCGTGGGCTGGATTCGTTGTTGCCGGCAGGACCGCGAGTCGTAGCCGTGCCCCCGGTTGTCGGGAATCTGACGCCAGTGCCATCGGGGAGTGTGGCAGTGGAGCCCTTGGCGATGGCGCCGGATCTTGCATCGCAAGTACGCTCGGAGGTCGGCGAGGCCCTGGTTCCGATCCCCCTCGATCAGATCGACGAGAATCCCTACCAAACGCGCCGGATCTTCGATCCGAAGACGCTCGAAACCCTGGCCGACTCGATCCGCTCGAACGGTGTCGTGCAGCCGATCGTCGTGCGTCGCTCGACGACCGACCGCTTTGTGCTCATCCTTGGTGAACGGCGCTGTCGAGCTGCGAAGTTGGCCGGCCAGTCCACCATTCTCGCACTGATCCGACAAGTCACGAACCAACAAGCGGCGGAGATGACCGTCATCGAGAACCTGCAGCGCCAGGACTTGAACTGTCTGGAGCAGGCGCATGCTTTTGCCCGGCTGAGCCGGGACTTTGGTTTGACCCAAGAGCAGATCGGTCAAAGGACCGGGTGCTCGCGCGAATCGGTTTCGAATTACATGCGACTGCTAAGGTTGCCTCCCGAGGTGCAACAGTTTCTGGCAGAAGGGAAGTTGGGCTTTAGCGAAGCACGCGTGCTCCTGCAACTGACAAACCCGGACAGCATTCCGCACTTTGCCAAGGAAGCGGTGGAGAAGCAGCTGTCCGTAGCCCAGCTGGCAGCACTCGTCGACTACGCGAATTTACCCGGCCCTGACTCTTCCTCCGATTCCCCGCGCGCGCGCTGGGTGGATCCCAACGTGCGTGCCGTTCAGACCTCGCTCGAACAGATCCTCGGATGCAAGGTACGAATCAGCGACCGCAAGGGAAAAGGGAAGATTCTGATCGAGTACGCAAGCTTGGAGGATTTTGATCGGATCGTTGAGATGCTCAAGGGCAAGTCGACTGCAGAGAGCTAGCAGAGCACGTTCCGTTCCAAAAGACGGCGCGGGAACCTTTCTTGCTACGAATCACGTTGGACAACAATTAGAATTTCACCCCGGAATCAAGATAGTGAAAAGTGGAATGAAAAGGTCGAAGTGAGGGTGCCCGCAATCTTTCTCGCCAAGAATCAAGATCGGCAGCATCCAGAAGGGCACTGGAATCAGGATGGTAAAAGTGGGATAAAGATGTGATCGCGAGTCATTTTGGAGCTGAATTGTCGGCGGTTGGCTCGCTCGGCCTGAGCCAATCTGGCAAACCTGGCATGAACCTCGCAACCGATCCTGACCCGGCTTGCTTTGGGAGGAGAATTGTCCGCTCCTGGCCCATGGTGCTCCCGTGGCTGGCGCTAGCAACCCTCGGCGGGGCTGCCTCGGCCCAGCCCGCAAGCATCAGCGCCGGCCCGGCCGACCCGCAGATCGCCTCCGCTCTTGAAAAGGTCTCTTCCACGCGAATCGAAGCCGACGTTGAGACCCTGGTGGGGTTTCACACCCGCTCCACTCTCTCCGCCCAGGACCCGACTTCGATCGCCGCGGGCCGCGGCATCGCTGCCGCCCGGGACTGGATCCAGTCCGAACTCAAACGCTATTCCCGCGATTGCGGCGGATGTCTGGCGGTCGAAACCGACCACTTCCTCGAAGGCCCGGCCGACCGCATTCCCAGCCCGACCGAGATTACCAACGTGTATGCCGTCTTAAAGGGCACGGACCGGGACGATGCCCGGCGCATCGTGCTGGTGAGCGGCCATTACGACTCGCGCAACAGCGACACCTTGGACACGAGCGGAGAGGCGCCCGGCGCCAACGACGACGGCAGCGGGACGGCCGTCAGTCTCGAGTGTGCGCGGATTCTGAGCCAATTGAGATTCCCCGCAACCATCATTTTTTTGATGGTGGCGGGGGAAGAGCAGGGCCTCAATGGCAGCCGTCACTTCGCCCAGATGGCGAGATCGGAGGGGTGGAACATCGAGGCCATATTGAATAATGATATCGTCGGAGGCGACCGTAGCCCGCAACAGAATCCAAGCCTGGTGCGGGTCTTCTCCGAAGGCCTGCCGACCGCGGCCAACGAAGCCGAGCTGCGGCTGGTGCGCAGTGTGGGAGGGGAAAGCGATTCCCCTTCTCGTGAATTGGCGCGCTACATCGCCCAGGTAAGCCGCACCTACCCTTCCTCTCTCGAGCCCTTGCTGGTGTTTCGTCTCGACCGCTATCTTCGCGGTGGCGACCATATATCTTTCAACCAGCAGGGATACGCAGCCGTGCGTTTCACGGAATTCCGCGAAGACTACCACCATCAGCATCAGACGCCGCGCACGGAGAACGGCATCGAG
Organism: Terriglobales bacterium; assembly: GCA_030040855.1. GTDB lineage: Bacteria > Acidobacteriota > Terriglobia > Terriglobales > Acidobacteriaceae > JAFAGX01. The sequence continues at coordinate 894 of JASHSL010000508.1, read as the reverse complement.
TATGGAGATCTTCTCAAGTTTGTAAATTTCGATTACGTGGCCGCGGTCACCCGCCTGAACGCGGCCGTATTGGCCTCGTTAGCCTCCGCCCCAGCCCCGCCGTCGAAGGTTCACCTGCTGACCAAGCAGCTAGAGAACGACTCCACTCTGAGCTGGGAGGCCCCCGCGGGAGCTGTCGGCTACGAGGTCCTGTGGCGGGCCACCTCCAGTGCGGACTGGGAGCACGTCGAAGCGGCAGGAAATCAAACCCGCATCACCCTGCCCGAATCGAAGGACAACGTCATTTTCGCGGTTCGCGCCATCGACTCCCGCGGGCACCGCAGCCTGCCCGTCGCCCCTGTGCCGGAGCCTTGAACAGCTGGTAAGATGGTGGCTTAATCGAAATCACCCGGAATCTCGCCTGCGAGCGATGATTGCCCCCTGATGCCATGTATCGTGGACGAACTTTGTCATTGAGTTTTCCTCCCTTCACTCCATGGGTGAAGCGCATCATTATTGCCTGCGCAGGAGTTTACTTCCTGCAGGTGGTATTCCGCAGCGCCCCGTGGGAATGGTTTGCGCTGATTCCCGCCTGGGTGCTCAAGGGATGCCTTTGGCAGCTGGTCACCTACTCCCTGCTTCACGGCAGCGTCGGGCATGTGCTCATCAACATGCTGATGCTCTGGATGTTCGGCGCCCAGGAAGAAATGGATTGGGGATCGCGAAAGTTTCTTGAGTTCTATCTCTTCTGCGTGGTGGGGGCGGCTCTGACGACGATGGCCGTGGCCTATTCCCCCATTCGCGGCGTAAGCCCACATACCGCCACGATTGGCGCTTCCGGGGGAGTTTACGGGGTGTTGATGGCGTTCGGCATGCTCTATGGGGACCGGGAGATCTTCATGTTTCCCCTGCCGT
>JASHSL010000507.1 GCA_030040855.1 Terriglobales bacterium | reverse complement strand
TACCCGACCAGGTCAGCAAGACCAGACCCGACTTCCAGCAAAGTTCCCTCATCACGCCCAATACGAAGCCGGCGTAGGCGCGAACTCCGAGATCGGAGGCATGGGCGATGCCCTCCCAGTGCTTCGTCAAGGTGGACACTCCAATCCAGACGATCACTCCGAACGGCAGCAGCGATTTCAAGACTCCGCTGAAGCCGGACGGCGAAAACATCTGTTTTAGCTTTTCCACCGGGTTCAGTCTCTCCGGTTTCAGCGCCAAGGCTTCGCCGGCAAACACCATCCCGCCTTGCGCGAGGCCACCCGCGACCGAAAGCATCCAGGCACCGACCAAGATGGGAACAATCCACCGCAAAACGGCCACGGCACTCCAAAAAAGAATCGGCCCCCGCGGTGTGAGCGGCTCGCGCAGCCCGAGATCCAATTCGCTCTCGAACAGGCCGCGCCATTGCCGAGCCGCGTCGGGGATCTGCCACGCCAACAACGCCAAACCTCCGCTCCAGGCCAACGCGTTCGACAGTTCGCGCGTGCGCGGTATCTGGCCTCGCTCCCGCGCCTTCCTTCGCCTTTGCGGTGTCGGTTTTTCTGTTTTGCTAGAGTCCGCCATGTTCTGCTACCGCGCTACGTGCAAAAGCCTCTCTGCATAAGCAATGGATTCTGAGAAATATCGCTCGAACAACCTCGGCCAGAAGCCGAGCGCGACCCCGAACACCAGCAAGCCCAGAGGGCTTTTGATGGCGGGGCCGAGCAGCATCAAGGGCATCTGCGGTGATGCCTTGCCCAGCAAGCCGAGCATCAGGTCCGCGAACAAGGTGGCCGCCAGAACGGGCGCGGCCATCTGAATTCCGAGTTCGAGCACAATGACACCTTGGTGCAGCAAGGCCCGGGCCAGCAGCGGATTCAGCGTCGCCGTCCCCGGAGGGAGATAGTCGAAACTACGGGCAATGGCGCGCAGGATCCAGTAGTGCACGCCGAGTGCAAGAAACAGGAGCATGGCCAGACTCTGATGCAGCGCCGCGACCACCGTACTCTCCACCTGAGTATTCGGATCGAGAATATTCACCAGCGAGTAACCCATCTGCACGCTCAAGATCTGCCCTGCCAATGCCGCGGCCTCGAACACGGCGCTCGTCGCCAGACCAATGGCGATCCCCACCAGGGTTTCGCTGGCCACCATCATGGGCCACCCGGTCACGCCGACCGGCGGCACCTTTGCGGAATACACTGGATAGAGAACCGCGGTAATCACGATCGCGAGCACGATCTTGATTCGCGGGGGAATGACCACACTGCTAAAAAATGGGGCAAACACCATCAAGCCGGAGACACGGAGTCCGACCGCAAGCACCGCACCGATGATGTTGGCGAGAGAAATCTCCATGTTGTTAGCGTAGGTACGGGTGAAAGTCGGTGAAGAGCCGCACGGTAAACTGGCAAGCTTGTCTCCACATCCATGGCATCAAAAAAAAGGTCACCGAACCGACTGCGAGCAACCGCGGCACGGCCGAAATGGTCATTTCCTGCAACGAAGTCAACACCTGGACGATGCTGACCATGAGGCTCACGACCACTGCCGTCGCCAGGATGGGGCTGGCCAGCAAGAACGCCTCCCGCATCGTTTGACGGCCCAGATCAACAACTTGTTCGACTGGCATGATTCGCCTCAGCTAAAACTTTTCATTAACGAGCCAATTAAAAGATTCCATCCGTCCACCATCACAAACAGCAAGAGCTTCAGGGGCGTGGAAATTACGACTGGCGGCAGTTGCAGCATACCCACGGAGGTCGAAATCGAGGCCACGACCATGTCGATCACCAGGAAGGGCAAAAACAATACGGTTCCGATCTGAAAGCCGGTGCTCAGTTCCGACAGAATGTAGGCCGGCACCAGCACCCGCATCGACAAATCTTTGGGATCTCGTGGCCTCGGTTCTTTCGCCAGTTCGACAAACAAAGCGACATCTTTCTCCCGCACGTAGTGCAACATGAACCGCCGGATCGGTCGCGTGCCACGGTCGACCGCCTGCATGGCGGTGATTCGACCGTTCTGGAGAGGCACGATGGACGTCTGGTAGACGGCGGCACCCACGGGCTGCATCAGAAAGAAGGTGAGGATCAGCGCCACCCCGATCAGAGTCTGATTGGTAGGCGTGGTCTGAAGCCCGAGAGCCTGGCGCAAGAAGTGGAACACCACCAGCAGTCGCGCGAAGGGCGTAAGGCATAGCAGCAACGAGGGGATCAGGGTCAGCAAAGTCAGCAGGACAACAATCGTCCAGGGTACGGATCCATTTCCCATGCCGGTGATTCGGATTTCGTTGGGATCGACTGCCGTCGAATCGGGAGGGCTCACCGGCTGGATCCGGTCGGGAAGAACCGAGGATGAAGCCGCAGGCGCCCCGGCCGCAGCTGCGGGATCGCCGGTCGGTGGAGCAGCTTCCGCGGCGCCGACCGCGGGGCTGGTGACGACGAGCATCACCGCCAGCACCAGCATTCTCCTTCCTCGCATTGGCGTAAGATTCATGCCGGGCCCAAGTCCTGCTTGCAATGTCTTTCGAAGACATCGGAAAACTCACGCGGTCGCTCCAGATGAGCCAAGGTAGAGACCGAACTGGCTGATCCCCCCACTAGGAATTGTTCCCCGTCAACCTGGATGACTGCGACAAAGCGCTTCTCCCCCAGGGACACGCTCTCGCAGACCCGCAATCGCTTCTTGCCACCAGGAGATCTCAATTTCTGTTGCGTCCAGTTCCATGCCTGCGTCAGGAGCGAATCCAGGGCTTTCAACACCACCGCCAAAGGCCTGTGTCGCACACGCAACGTCACCGTGAGAAGCCCTGTTTTCTCGGCTCGAGGAGCCAGCTCTCCCCGCCTAGGCGTGTGGGTCTTCGCCAGCGTGGTGGCTTCTGCCGCCGGCCAATCTGGCTCATCCTGCCCACAAAGTGGCGAACGATTCTCGGCCGGCACGCAACTGTCCGCCTGGATCTCGGTCCCCGACCATTGGGCCCCTTCAACGACATCATCGGTCCCCGAAGCCGCAGCCGGTTCGGGCCAGACTTCAGAAACTGCTGGCAACTCCTCTTCCTTCAACGGAAGGGGAGCAGAAGGAATGGCCTGCTCTTGAACCGCAGCCGGTTCGACGGTTTGGCCACTTCTGATCCGGGCTTTTTTCTTGGGGGAAGAACGAAGCAGTACGGGCATGCTTTTGCCTTCAGTTGCGTGTTTCGCATTCGGTTTTTTCGGGTCCTCAGGCAGGTTCCTCTTCGCCCTCGTGCTTCTCCGTCTGGGACGCATGCTCTCCTGGCGGAAGCTGCCGCCTCCCTTGGCCGCCTTCTTCTCGGCATGGGGGTCAGTTTCATTAGGAATAGGAAGCAGCGGAACGGGGTCGACCCTGGCAGGGAAGAGGGCAATCGACGCGCTTGCTAGATTTTCGGCTTGTGTCTTCATGCCAACTCGGTGATGCGAACCGTCAAATGAAGCCCGGTCACTTCAAATTCCGTCCACCCGATCAAAAGCCCGTTGGCCCGAAGGGGAACATGATTGGTGTGTTGGCAGGCAGTTTCGACAATCGAGCCTTCTCTCAACTGCAGAAGATCGCCAACCGTAAATCGACTCAAGGGAAGCTCCACCGACAACCGGCAAGGCAGCCATCCGAATTCTTCGGTCGGGGCCTTTACCGTTGCCGCCGCCGTCGCCTCGGTGGCTTGGGGCTCTTTCGCGCGTTGGGCTGCTGCATCCATCGTCTGTTATTTCAGTCGCTCCTCTCGCTTTCAGAAAGTCGGCAGGGTCCCTGTTTGCCCTCGGCCACGACGGACCTCCAAGAATCCCGGGCCTACGCTTTCGACCGACTAGAATGCGTGCGCACAGAGGTAACCGACGGTCGAACTGCAATTCGAAGTCCGCGAGGGCCGGGCCGGGCGGTGCGGCTGGTTGCGAGGCTAGGAGCTAAGAAAACAAGAACTTGCAGAATGGCGATTACTCCCGTCATGTACGTTAGTGGCGGGAGCTGATTAGAGCAGAAATAGAACCACGGGCCTCGGGGAATTCCAGTCGAGCCTCGCCCGCGAGTCCTCTAATAGTTTGCTAACACTCCATACCAGCCGGCTGACACGCCGGCCGCGCTTTGTTACCCTTGCCAACGACCAGGCGTGCCCGGCACCGTCACCTCGCGACGGCGGAGCGGGCCCATAACAGGTTTGCCATGGGCCGCCCGACTGATTTCTGGCCCGGAGCTTTCCTCGCCAGAACGAGCCTGCCGGACCGTACACGCCTTCTCCACATCAGTTTGGCGCCGTCAAACCAGCGTCAGTTACCTGGTGTGGCCTGCAGGTTGACCGTGTCGTTGGTCACTGTATCGAGCGTGGTGATCATGCGAGCGTTCGCCTCAAAGGCGCGCTGCGTCACGATCAAGTTCGTGAATTCCGTGGAAATGTCCACATTGGACGCTTCCAAGGCCCCGCCCGTCAGCGATCCGAGTGAGCCGGTTTCGGGGACGCCGACCACGGCAGCACCGGACGCCAGGGTAGGCACATAGCTGTTTTGACCGACCAGTTGCAAACCCTCGACATCGGGAAAATTCGCCAGGGCGATCTGTCCCAACGGCTGCACCTGACCATTGCTGAACGTGCCATCGATGGTGCCATTGGCTTCGACAGTGTAATTCTCTAGGGTGCCGCTGCTATAGCCGTTTTGATTGGTGGTTGCGGTTGCGCTTGCGGCGGCCACTTGCGTCATCAGCGAACTCCCGTCCGGCCCCGTGAGATTCCAGGTGAGGTTCATATTCGCGGCTCCATCCGTCAAAGCAGTGACCGTGATGCCTGTGATCGATCCACTCGGAGTTGAAAGGTCACCGTTCGTGCCAAACGTCAACGTGCCGGTGGCTCCCGCGCCCCCGACGGTGCCACCGGGCGTCGTAATGGTGTAGTTCCACGTGCCAGTACCGGTATTGGTGAAAGTGAAAGTGAGCACGTGGGACTCTCCCAAAGAGTCGTAAACCGTTAAGGGAACGGTGTAACTAGTGCCAACTGTGGCGTCGGCATCCAAATTCGTCTGTTGCTCCATCGTCGTAGTCGCCGATGGCGGGCTCGTCAGCGACTGCCCTATATAAAGGGCAGACAGGCCCCCATTCTGGTTGACTACGCCGTTGACGGCTGGGTAGCCCATGACTGTGGCGCCATTCGGGGTCACCAGCTCCCCCTTGACGTTCACGGTAAAATCTCCCGCCCGTGTGTACTGGAGGGTTCCATCCGATGCCTGGGTGACAAAGAAGCCGTTGCCCGAGATCGCCACGTCGCTGGCAACGCCGGTATCGTTTATGGTTCCATTGGTAAAGTTTGTGGAGACCGAGCCGACCTGGACTCCGGCGCCCACCTGAATGGGTTCGCCGGCGCCATCGGAACCAAGGTTCTGATAGAAGAGGGATTGAAAGTTGGCGCTCTGGTCCTTATACCCTGTGGTATTCAGGTTGGCTAGGTTGTTGGAAATGACGTTCAAAGCCTGTTCGCTTGCGCTCAGGCCGGAGAGTGCAACCGCAAAGGATGCCATTAGATACCTCCCGTTGTTTGCGAACTGGTGGATGAGGTTCCAGCGGTGGACCCAGAGGCCGATGCGGCCGCCGCCGGGAAGGCTGCTGTCAGTGTCTGATTAATGTTGATCAACTGCTGCAGCTGGTTCATGGAAAACATCTGACTGACCATATCCGAAGGGTCCATCGGATTAGTGGGGTCTTGCGATTGCAACTCGGTAACCAGCAAGCTGATAAAAGTGCTCTCTGCCTGGTTTGCTGCCTGGTTCGCCGCTGAGTTGGCGGAGTTGGCCGAGGCAGTTGAGCCCGCGGAGCTTGCGGAACTGGTCGCGGCTGTGGAGCTGTCCGACTTCATCCGTGCCAGCGGCGAGATGGTCGACACCCCGTGAAGATCGAACGGTGAGATTCTCGGTTGTATTTGAAGGTTCATTCTGTTTTTCTCCTTATCCCGTGTAACTGCCTTACGTCTTCCGAACTCTAGATGTGAATGTCTAGTCCTTGACTGCTCTCCATCGCTTCCATAGCGATCGGCGGCGCAGGGTCTCGCTCAGCTGCGTCTGCGTGGTTCATCGATTGCGCATAGGGATTGTGCCGTGGTCCCTGGCGCAGATCGCTGGAGCCGTTGCCGGTGGAACGATCCTGAAGAATGATGTTCGCCGGCGGCACCCGGTGTTCTTGAAGCCGGTTGTGCAACCCCGGCAGCTCGGCCGTCAGGGCTCGTCCAAGCTCGGCGCGCTCGACAGAGATTTCCGCGGTGAATTGATTGCGACCCATCGATGTCCGGATATCGACACTCCCAAACTCACCCGCCGGTATTCCAACTCGCAGCTCGGTCTGTCCCGCCCGTTCCACAAGCTTCGCAGCTTGGAGCGACGAACTAAGGTGCGACGCTGCGGCATCGGCCGTTGCCTCTGTGTCCGGTACGCCCGAGGATTGTCCAGCGCCTTTCCCTGCCGCATCGGTTGTCTTCGAAAACGCACCGGCGGCGACGGCTTTGCCCTCGATACTAGGTTGCGATACTTGGGCGGGGCCAACCCCATTGGACGCAGAAATCCCGCTGGTTGGGGTTGCGGCATCGCTCGTGTTGGGCTTGGCCATTGGTACACCCACGAACCCGGACGAATCACCGTTGCCCGACGGCGAGGCCGCATTCCCATCAGCATCTCTGTCCTTCCGCGGCGTTTCTGCAGAAGACGGCGCGACCCC
>JASHSL010000506.1 GCA_030040855.1 Terriglobales bacterium | reverse complement strand
CCTGGAAAAACGAGTGGACCGCATTCTCAGCTTCGTCGAGAGCGGGCGGGGATCGTTCGGCAAGTTCATCTATGATCCTAGCCTGTACAACCAACTGAACTCCGCCGTGGCCGAATTTCAAAACTTAGTGGCGGATGTGGCTAATGGGAAGGGCAGCATCGGCAAGGCGCTCGTCAGCGACGAACTCTATCGCAACGCCAACGACACCATCACCAAGCTGAATCGCATCATCGATGACTTGAACGCCGCCAAGGGAACAGCGGGTAAGTTCCTGAAGGATCCGACTCTCTATAACAACTTCAACGAGACCGCCGCCAATGCCAAGAAGCTCACGGAGGAGATCAACGCGGGACAGGGCGCCTTGGGGATGCTGGCACGAGATCAAGAATTCTCCGCCAGATTGAAGAACACGGTGAATAACCTTTCTGCCCTCACCGACCGATTGAATTCTGGGCAGGGCAGCGTGGGACGATTGCTGCAGGAGGAGTCGGTCTACAACAACCTCGACAACCTCTTAGTGGAGACACGGGAGCTGATCAAGGCAGTCCGCGAGAACCCTAAGAAATATCTGACGATCCACATGAAAATCTTTTAAGTCGCGCCCCCATCTATCCGGACTCGGCAACCTCGAGGAGGGTGGAGGCGGCGGGCACATGTTCGTGGGCGTGATAACTCGAGCGCACGAGCGGCCCCGATTCCACGTGGCGGAAACCGCAGCCAAGCGCGGCCTCCCGCAAGAACTGAAACTCCTCCGGAGTATAAAAGCGCGCAATCGGCAGGTGGTCGCGCGAAGGACGCAGGTATTGCCCGATGGTAAGGACATCCACCCCGCGAGACCCGAGGTCGCGGAAGACCTCGACGAGCTCAGCGGTGGTTTCGCCCAGGCCCACCATCAAGCCGGACTTGGTGACCATGGTCGGGCAGAACTTGCGGGCGGCCTCGAGCAACCGTAGGGACCGGCCATAGCGGGCGCCCGGGCGCACCACTCGATACAGGCGGGGCACGGTCTCGGTATTGTGATTCAAAACGTCGGGAGCGGCCTCGAGCACAGTACGGAGAGCGTCTTCCCTCCCTTGAAAGTCAGGGATCAGCACTTCCACACGGCAACTGGGAGAAAGCCTTCGAATTTCGCGGATGGTCTCGGCAAAAACCCGCGCCCCCCCGAGATTGTCGTCGTCGCGATTCACGCTGGTCACAACCGCATGTCGCAAAGCCAGCCTTTGGACCGCCTCGGCCACGCGGCGCGGCTCCCGCCCATCGATGGGCCCGGGCCTGCCTTTCGGCACCGCGCAAAAGCCGCAACGCCGGGTGCAGACATCTCCGAGCAGCATGAAGGTGGCCGTACCGTGATTCCAACACTCGCCGATATTCGGGCACTGGGCGGATTCGCACACCGTGTGCAAATCGAGGGCGCGGGCAAGTTTCTTGAGCTGGTGAAAATTTTCCCCCACCGGGGCCTTGGCTTTCAGCCAGCCCGGCTTGGGCTGCCGGACCGGTGGTCGAAGGTCGATCTGCACGATTTGAGAAACCCCTGCCATCGCTGAGCTTGATTTTACACGCCGGAACAAAGGAAGGGCGATTCCCAGGGCCGCTCGGGGACGGGTTCGGCGACACTTTTTGCGCGCCGATGTTACCGCTCTTCGAACTCGGGGCCGTTGGAAACCGGGCAGGATGAGAAGCGACCGAGGCCGGCTCTCACCAAGCTCTGAACATTTCGATCTGCTTGTGCTGTTGATGGCTCTGGTCTTGGGATAACTGAATGGCCGATTGCAGCCGGCGGCGGTCGTCGTTGAAGAGCGCAGTGAACTTGAACGGCTGCGAACCCCCAGCGACAGGACTCAGCATTTCCGCCGCACCGAGCACCGGTCCCGATTGAGTCAGAAACAGCAGCTTCACCTCCGAACCCTGATTCAGAGGTTTGGACAAGCAGAGTAGGCCGCCGGTGGTTGAGATGAGCAGCAATTCACCGGAAACGCGCCAACCATTCTTGAGTCGAACCACGGCCGGAGTCACTTCTTTGAAGCGTACTCTCGGCGCGCGTGAGTTGAGATACGTCATGGCATGTCCGGAAGACAGTATGGCACCCGGGGCGGCCAAGAGAAAATTACCGAAGGCCCTGTCCAGTTCGGGTACCAGGGTAGGTTTGGATCAGCTCGCTGCCTGGTCAGCCCATGTCCCTGGCCCGCGGGTTTTCACGATGCCGCGGCAAATCACCCGCCGACTCCAGGGAAGAGAAACTACCGTGTCCCGAAGCGAGGTCGCTACTCTGGGAAAAGGCATCCACCCACTCTTTGATCTGTCGGCGGCGCTGATCTTCGCTGTCAAAGCGAACGCCGAAGGCTTTGCCCGCCGGGTTCCGCCAGCTCACGTGTGCGTGAACCCGAACCTGAGGCAGGGTCAAGAGCGAGAAGGCAATCTCCACCGCTTCGCCCACCGAGACCGCAGCAGGGCTCCGCATCGACATTCCCCCCGAGCTGAGCTCGATGCTGGTTGCGGTAAAGTGTCGATTGTCGGGCGCGTTCACACTAATTTCGGCGATCACCGGAATGCGCACGTAGCGGCGCAGTTCGTGCAAGACCAGCGTCTGCGTGGCCCGAACCAGCTTCATGGCCGCCGATCGCTCGAGCGGCTCGCGAAAAATGGCATTGACTCCGTACTGGGAAAAACTCAAGGCCTCGCGCGCGCTGCCGCCCAGTCCATAAATGATCATGCGACTGTTCGACGGGGATGTGCGCGCCGACTCCATGACCGCATGCGCAGGAGGAGCCAGCTTCAATACGCAGGCTTCAAATTTATCCCTTCGCAGCCGATCGGCCGAATCCGCGCCCAAAATCACGGCTTCGATGCCGAACTGACGGAAGCAGTCGGAAATCAAGACCCGGTCCGATTCTTTCAGCTCGATCAGTGCCGCTCGGGCGGAGGCTTTGCGGTTGGTGGAGGAGAGGGCTGGCGCAAGCACAGGGTTTCTATCCATGAGCATGGTTGCCAGGGTTCATTCTGGCGTGCTCGGGAACGCTTGGCAAAAGGAAAGAAGGACAATGTCCGAGTACCAAGGTCCAGCCTGGCGACTGCCCGGTCTCGGAGATGTGGATGAACCGGCGGACGGTTGGGTTTGTCGTGCGAGCCTACCCACCCACCGAGGACAGAGGTTTACCGGGTGTCCCCCGTCCCGGCCCGATCTTCACTTCTCCCAGCGCCGGAACAGCAAAGCCCCGTTGGTGCCGCCAAACCCAAACGAGTTGGACATGGCATATTCGAACTCTGCCTTGCGGGCCAGGTTGGGGACGTAATCCAGATCACACTCCGGGTCGGGATCTTCCAAATTGATCGTCGGAGGCAAGATCTGGTCGCGGAGGGCGAGAATGGTGATGCCGGCTTCGAGCCCGCCGGCGCCGCCGAGAAGGTGACCGGTCATCGATTTCGTTGAGCTCACGGCCAGGCGGCGAGCATGGTTCTGAAAGGCGCGCTTGACCGCGATGGTCTCCAATTTATCCCCGATATCGGTGGAGGTGCCGTGGGCGTTGATGTAGCCCACCTGCTCCGGGGAAATTTGCGCATCGTCGAGAGCGTTGAGCATCACCCGATAGGCGCCGTCGCCGTTCTCCGCCGGCGCTGTGATGTGGTACGCGTCGCCGCTCATGCCGTAGCCTACAATCTCGGCCAGAATATTGGCTCCTCGGCGGCGAGCCCGCTCCAGTTCCTCGAGGATCAAGATTCCGGCGCCTTCCCCAATCACGAATCCATCGCGCCCCCGATCCCAGGGCCGGCTGGATTGTTCGGGGGCGTCATTGCGGGTGGAAAGAGCCCGCATGGCGGCAAATCCCCCCACCGACATGGGAGTCACGGCGGCTTCGGTCCCCCCGGCAATCATCCCGTCGGCATCACCGCGGGCAATGATTTTGAAAGCATCCCCGATCGAATGGGCACTCGAGGTGCACGCCGTACAGGTTGCTTCGTTGGGACCTTTGGCGCCAAACCGGATGCTCACGTGGCCGGCTGCGAGATTCACGATGGCCGCAGGAATAAAGAAGGGCGAGATCTTGCGGGGCCCGCCTTCGAGCAGGTTCCGGTGCTCCCGCTCAATGACATCAAATCCACCGATTCCCGAACCGATGTGCACTCCGATGCGGGTCGCATTGTCGGGGGTGATTCGAAGCCCGGAGGACTGGACGGCTTCATCCGCGGCGGCGATCGCCAGGTGAATGAAACGGCCCATTTTCTTGACTTCTTTCTTTTCGATGAACCGGAGCGGGTCGAAATTCTTGACTTCCGCGGCAATCTGGCAGGGGAACTTGGAAGCATCGAACTGGGTGATGCGACAGATGCCGGATCTGCCGGCCAGCAAATTCCGCCAGACCTCTTCAGTGGTGTTCCCCACTCCGCAAATCAGGCCGAGGCCGGTGACTACAACCCGTCGCGCCAACTACTTCCCGCCTTTCGCGTGCTTGGAGACGTAATCCACCGCATCCTGGACGGTCCGGATCTTCTCGGCATCCTCATCGGGAATCTCGATTTCAAAGGCCTCTTCAAAAGCCATCACGAGCTCCACGGTATCGAGCGAGTCCGCACCGAGGTCATCGACGAAGGAGGCGTTCTGGGTTACTTCGCCTTCATCCACGCCCAGCTGTTCGATGATGATCTGCTTCACTTTTTCCTCGACGGCAGCCATGAGTTCTCCTTGTGCTATGTGATCGAGATCCCTGGATCGGATGCGAGCGGCAGCCGAGTCCGCGATTCCCTATTTTGCGTGTTTTTCCACGTACTCGAGGGCGTCCTGCACCCGCAGGATCTTCTCGGCATCCTCATCCGCGATCTCCAAATCGAATGCCTCCTCGAGCGCCATCACGAGCTCGACCTGGTCCAGTGAATCTGCTCCCAAATCCTCTATCAGAGAGGCGCTGGGCGTAATTTCCGCCTCATCGATCCCCAGCTGCTCACTGATAATCTGTCGGACCTTTTCAATCAGCTCCTTCTTTGCGGCAACGGTCATCACCATGCGCCTCCTGATAAGCTGAAAAGGGAAATGAGTAGTCTAATGGCCCGCCCGAATCGGTGTAAAGGAGAGTCTCTCCGTACGCGAGACTGACTGAGAGGCTCAAGAACCTACCAACCAGCATCCTAACTTCTCGCGCTTCCCACGGTCAAACAGCGTCGCACCCGCCGTTGAGCGACAGGCTCCCCGAACCTTACCCCGTCCAAACCGACGAGGACCAGCCCCAACATCGTCAGTGGTCGCGATCAAAGGGGCAAGGCAGGTCGGCAGCCGAATTGGGAAGCGGGTATCATGAGCAAGCCGAAACCATGCGAGCGGTCGTCCAACGCGTCCGTCGTGCCCAGGTGGCGGTAGATGGAGAGGTTACGGGTCAAATCGACCGGGGACTGTTGGTGCTGGTCGGCATCTCCCGCGACGATACCCGCGACGACGCCGACTACCTGGCCGACAAGATTGCCGGATTACGCATCTTCGAAGATCCAGGCGGGAAGATGAACCTGGACGTCTCTGCTATCGGCGGCGCAGTGCTGGTCGTCTCCCAATTTACCCTCTATGGGGACGTGCGTCGGGGCAGACGGCCTTCGTTTGATTCCGCCGCCCCTCCCGCGCAAGCTCAGGCTCTGTACGAATACCTGGTAGGACGAATCCGAGCCGCCGGTCTTCTCTGCCAAACCGGCCAATTTCAGCAGACCATGCAGGTGGAGCTAGTCAATGACGGTCCGGTGACCATCCTGCTTGATTCCGCCAAGACCTTCTAGGCGGACGGACAGTTCACGCGGAGCTCTCTGCCGGGCTCTTACGCGGTCACGGCTTCCGGCTGGGGATTGCCCGCCAGCAACTGGCGCAGGACGAACTGCAGGATGCCGCCGTTTCGATAGTACTGCGCCTCCTGAGGAGTGTCGATTCGCACCCGAACCGGGAACTCCTTGCGCTGGCCATCGATGCTGGCCGCTACCTTCACCTGAGGTCGGGCAGCAAATCTCTCGACCAGCGCACCCACCCCACTGATGGTGAATTCCTCCTCCCCGGTCAGCCCGAGGGATGCGGCGGATTCTCCCTCGAGAAATTCAAGCGGCAAGATGCCCATCCCCACGAGATTGGAGCGATGAATGCGTTCGTAACCTTCGGCAATCACCGCGCGCACCCCGAGCAGCCGCGGCCCCTTCGCGGCCCAGTCGCGAGACGAGCCCGCACCGTATTCTTTCCCGGCGAGGATGAGTAACGGCACTCCTTCCGCGCGATACCTTTCTGCCGCCTCGAAGATCGTCATCTCGGAACCCTCGGGCAGGTGACGCGTGAATCCGCCCTCCCGCTGGGGCACCAACTTGTTGCGCAAACGAACATTGGCAAAGGTACCGCGCACCATCACCTCATGGTTTCCCCGCCGTGATCCATAAGAGTTGAATTCGGCGGGCCGCACCCCATGCTCGATCAGGTACTTCCCTGCCGGACTGTCCGGCTTGATCGAACCCGCCGGGGAAATGTGGTCGGTGGTCACGCTGTCCCCGAGCATGGCCAGCACCCGCGCGTGCTCGATGTCCTCCACCGCCGGTGGATTGACCTCCATGCCATCGAAGTAAGGGGGGCGGCGAATGTAGGTCGAATCGGGATCCCAGGCGTAGGTTTCACCTGCCGGCACGGCCAGCGAGCGCCAGTGGGCGTCTCCCTGATAGACCTGTTCGTAGGTTCGGCGGAACATCTGGGAGGAGATCGAATGCTGCATGGCCTCTTCGACTTCGCTGCGCGACGGCCAAACGTCGGCAAGATAGACGGGATGCCCGTGCTTGTCGGTACCCAAGGGGTCTTTGCGCAGGTCGAGGTCGATGCGCCCGGCTAGGGCAAAGGCCACGACCAGGGGGGGCGACATCAGATAATTGGCCCGCACCTCGGGATTAATGCGGCCTTCAAAGTTTCGATTTCCGGAGAGCACGGAGGCCACCACCAGGTTCTTAGCCTCGATCGCGCTCGAGACCTCTTGGGGCAAAGGACCGGAATTGCCGATGCAGGTTGTGCAGCCATAGCCGACGATATGAAACTTCAACTTTTCCAGATACCCGGTGAGTCCCGCGTGCGCGAGATAATCACGCACCACCTTCGATCCAGGAGCCAACGAAGTCTTTACCCACGCCGGCACTTCGAGCCCACGTTCGACCGCCTTCTTCGCCAGTAGTCCGGCGGCGAGCATCACGGAGGGATTGGAGGTGTTGGTGCAGCTGGTAATGGCCGCAATGACCACACTGCCGTTGCGCGGATGGCCGTTGCCGGCTGCGGCTTGAACCGCGCTCGAAGCAGATTTCCCCGGCTTGATGAGGGAGGGCAGGGCCTGTTCGAAGGATTCCTTGGCCTTCGATAGGGGCACTCGATCCTGCGGACGCTTAGGACCGGCAAGGCTCGGCTCGACGGTGGCGAGATCGAGGGAAAGCAGCTCAGAATATTCGGCTTGCGAAGTTTTCCCGTGGTGGAACAGCCCTTGCTCGCGGCAATAGGCCTCGACCAAGGCAATTTGCTCCTGCGATCTCCCGGTCAGTCGCAAGTAGCTGAGGGTCTCCTTATCGACGGGAAAAATACCGCAGGTGGCTCCGTATTCCGGTGCCATGTTGGCGATCGTGGCTCGATCCGCCAAGTGGAGCTCCTCGAGACCCGGCCCGAAATATTCAACCAGCTTGCCGACCACCCCATGCTTGCGCAGCATTTCGGTGATGGTGAGCACCAAGTCGGTGGCGGTCGCGCCTTCGCGGAGTCTGCCGATGAGCTTCACCCCGACCACCTGGGGAATCAACATGGACACGGGTTGCCCGAGCATCGCCGCTTCGGCTTCGATGCCACCCACGCCCCAGCCCAGCACGCCCAGGCCGTTAATCATCGTGGTATGGGAATCGGTTCCGACCAAAGTATCGGGATAGGCGAGGCTTTGGCCCACCCTCTTCTCGACAAAAACGACCCTCGCCAGGTACTCCAGATTGACTTGATGCACGATCCCCGTATCCGGCGGGACGATGGCGAGGTTGCGAAAGGCCGTTTGCCCCCATCGCAAAAATGCATAGCGCTCCTGGTTGCGCACAAACTCCAGCTCGGCGTTGATCTGCCAAGCGTTGGGCGTGCCGAACTGATCGACCTGCACGGAATGATCGATCACCAACTCCGCTGGCTGCCAGGGATTGATCCGTGCGGGATCCCCGGAGAGCTGCTTCATGGCATCCCGCATGGCGGCCAGGTCCACCACGGCGGGAACCCCGGTGAAATCCTGCATGAGAACCCGGCTGGGGGTGAAGGCGATCTCCTGCTCTGCTCTTGCGTGGCCTTTCCAGCCCGCCAACGCCAGAATGTCCTTCGCTGTAACATTGCGGCCGTCTTCCATGCGCAAAAGGTTCTCGAGCAGGATGCGCAAAGAGAAGGGAAGATGCTGGGTCGAAGTTCCCTGCCGGTCCAAGGCATCGATGCGGTAGATTTGATATTCCCGGCCGCCCACGCGGAGTGTAGAGCGAGCGTTGAAGCTGTTCATCGGGCAACGCCTTCCTTTAAAAATAGCTGCCGATCGCACTGCGGGTGAGCCTGCGCCCGGCGAGACTGAATATATTCTAAGCGGTTCTTTGGAAAGCGGAGAAGCTGCTTCCTCCTCTTCCCCGAAGGTCAGCCTCCTACCTCCTGGAGGAACCACGATGGCGGGGCTCGGATTCTCGCGCGACCCAGACTCTCTCGGTGGCCGAGCGGCCGAGGGTCACCCGTCCCGCATCCGTATGTAAGGTCAATGTTTGATCATAATTTTTCCCGGATACTTCCAGACGGGCCCCGGGACGAATTCCGCGCCCTTCAAGAAATTCGAGCAGCCGTCGGTCCCGTTCGTAGATCCCACTCACCACATAGGCTCGGCCCGCTTCGGCTTCCGCGAGCAGCAGCAAGCCCCGCCGGCGGCGGCTGGTGGGACTCTCGCGTTCGCTGAGATTTCCGTGCGGACATGCGCCTTGTTTTCCCAACCGAGCGAGCAGCTTGGATTCGAAATCCGGCGACACCGCGTGCTCCAGACGCTCCGCCTCATCGTGAACCTTGTACCATTCCATGCCAAAGATCTCGGCCAACATGCGTTCGATGAGATGATGACGCAGAGCCAGCTTACGCGCGATTTTGCGCCCTGCGGGAGTCAGTCCCACCTGGCCGTCGGCCGCGACCCGGACCAGCCCATCCCTCTTCAAGCGGCGCATGGCCATGGTGACCGCCGGCGCCGAGACCGAAAGCCAGTGGGCCAGGGTGGCGGAGATCACAATTTCCCCTTCGCTTTCCGCCTCCAGGATGGCCTTCAGGTAATCTTCCTTGGAAACCGTAATCATCCGTCTCGATTATATGATGGCGTTAATCACGATTAACCGAGCAGGAGGTCGGGAAGCAACGGATTGTCTGCTTCCCGTGACCCTCGTCGGCCGGTTGTTTCTAGGCCTTCGGTCGGAAAACACATCCTCGCCTCTTCTTTCCATCCCGAGGAACCTCCGGCTGCGCCGGCGCCCTAAAGCTGCCGTTAGGTTCCCTCAGATGCGCTTCCCAGAGAGCGGTTCACCATCGCAGCGGAGCTTGATCCTCACTCCCGCCGGAGGTTTGACATCCCGCGCCAATGACCCTAACCTTGTTTTTTCCAACTATGAAGGTTCTTGTCCTTGGAAGCGGCGGACGTGAACACGCCCTGGTGTGGAAACTGCGCCAGTCCCCGCGTGTTTCCAAAATTTACTGTGCCCCGGGCAATGGGGGCATTGCCGCGGAAGCTGAATGCCTTCCGGCCGACCTCAAAAGCATCGAGTCACTGGTCCATCTAGCCAAGCGGATCGAGCCAGACCTCACCGTGGTTGGTCCCGAACTGCCCCTGACGCTGGGGCTGGTCGAGCACTTCGCTGGCCACGGCTGGAAAACGTTCGGTCCGACGGCGGCGGCGGCGCAGCTTGAATCAAGCAAGAGCTTCGCCAAGTTATTTATGCAGCGCCACCATATCCCCAGCGCGCATTACGCGATCTGCAAGTCGCGGGAGGAAGTTCGCGACGCCCTGGCCCGCTTTCACATGCCGATCGTGCTCAAGGCCGACGGCTTGGCCGCGGGCAAAGGCGTGGTCATCTGCAAGACAAAGGATGAAGCCACCACTATCGCCAGTGAGATGCTCAGCGGCAAGATGTTGGGCGAGGCCGGGCTCTGTGTGGTCATTGAAGAATACCTGCAAGGCGACGAACTCTCTTTTCTCGTGCTCAGCGACGGCAACCGGGTGGCCCCGCTGGTAGCGGCGCAGGATCATAAGCGGATCGGCGACGGCGACACCGGCCCGAATACCGGCGGCATGGGCGCCTACTCCTGTCAGGCCCTGCTCGACGAGCAGATGCAAAACTGGATCCTGCAACACATCGCCCGCCCGGTGGTCCAGGGAATGCGCGCCGAAGGTGTGGAATACAAAGGCATTCTCTATTGCGGTCTGATGCTTACGGCGCGCGGGCCGATGGTTCTCGAATTCAACTGCCGCTTTGGAGATCCGGAAGCCCAGGCGATCTTGATGCGCCTGGAAAGCGATCTCTTGGAGGCTTTGGAGGCGGCCATCGAAGGTCGCGTCAGCGAAGGAGATTTTCGTTGGTCGGCGGATGCGACCGCTTGTGTGGTGATGGCCTCCGGAGGCTACCCTGGCACCTTCGAAGCCGGGAAAAAGATCAGCGGTCTCGAAGAGGCCGAACACATGAAAGACGTCAAGGTTTTTCACGCTGGCACCTCAGCCCGTGATCACACCTACTTCACGGCCGGGGGCAGGGTGCTCGGCATCACCGCCCGAGCGCCGGAACTAAAAACCGCGGTCGCTCGGGCCTATGAAGCCGTATCGAAGATCAGTTTCGAGGGAGCGCATTACAGGAAAGACATCGCGGCCAAAGCCGGAAAGAGATAGTTAGGGTTGGCGCGAGGACGCTTGCCAACCGGAAAGGACCTCGTGAGCAAGCCATTGGTTTCGATTGTGATGGGTAGCGACTCGGATCTGGAGATCATGCGCGAGGCGGCCACGGCGCTCGAGGGTTTTGGCATCGGCTACGAGATCGACGTCACCTCCGCCCACCGTTCCCCCGAGCGGACCGCCGACTTTGCCCGGCATGCGGCACGTCGAGGGATTCGGGTCATTATCGCGGGAGCCGGCGGGGCTGCCCATCTTGCCGGAGTGATCGCGGCCCACACCAGCCTGCCGGTCATCGGCGTTCCGATTCCCTCGACGTCGCTCAACGGACTCGATTCCCTGCTGGCTACGGTCCAGATGCCGGCCGGCATTCCGGTGGCTACCGTCGCCATCGGAAAGCCCGGTGCCACCAACGCCGGGATCCTGGCCGCACAAATCATCGGCTTGGCGAGCCGAACTCTGGCCAAAAAGCTCGAGGCTCACAAACAGAACCTGGCCGCGAGCGTCGAAGAGAAGTCAAAGAAACTGAAGATGACCTTGGGAGAAGGATAAAGGGGAGCCAAGTCTAGAGCTTCAAACTCCGCAAGTATCGCCGGAACGGTTCTCCCAAGTCTTCCCGCTTCAAGGCGAATTCCACCGTAGCTTTGAGGAAACCCAGCTTGTCGCCGGTATCGTGACGTCTGCCCTCGTACACGTAGGCATACATCTTCTCTTGCTTGAGCAGCAACCTCATTCCGTCGGTGAGTTGGAGCTCGCCGCCGGCTCCGGCTTGAATCTGGGACAAGGTGTTAAAAACCGCCGGCGTCAGGATGTAACGCCCAATAATTGCCAGGTTCGAAGGGGCTTCCTCCGGGCGCGGCTTCTCCACCATGTTCACGATTTCGTACAGACGGCCCTGGAACCGTCCGTCCGCCGGCTTCACATCCAGCACGCCGTATGCCGAGATTGCCTCGCCCTCCACGATCTGGGTTGCCAGGACCGAGCACTGGGTTTCTTCAAACACTCGGATCATCTGCTCGAGGCAAGGCGGGTCGGCATCGATTACGTCATCGGCCAGCAAGACCGCGAAGGGTTCCTCTCCCACTAATTCCCGCGCGGTTAGCACGGCGTGGCCGAGGCCCATTGCCTCCTTCTGCCGGACGTAGGCCACATGAATCAGATCGGAAATGTGACGCACAATGGCGAGCAAATCCGTCTTCTTGCGGTCCTCAAGCATCCTTTCCAGCTCATAACTTACGTCGAAATGATCCTCAATCGCCTGCTTTCCGCGACCGGTGACGATGATGATCTGGTCGCAACCGGAGGCTAAAGCCTCTTCGACACCGTATTGAATGATGGGTTTGTCGACCAGGGGCAACATCTCCTTGGGTTGCGCTTTGGTAGCCGGCAAGAAGCGGGTGCCCAAACCCGCCGCCGGGAAGACGGCTTTTCGAATTCGCATGCTCGTACCTGCGGCCTCTAGAGGGATCGATATCCCGGGAGACCACGGCATGATTGTACCTTTTGCCGGTCAAGCCATGCGGTAGGAAAGTAGAGAAAAAGCGCTGGCCGCCCAGCCAGCGTGTTAAAATTTTTGATGAGCAGGAGCCCAGGTTGATTGAGCTAGCCCCCTCGATTCTGTCGGCGGACTTTGCTCGTCTCTCCGAGCAGATCGACTGCGCGATTCGGGGAGGAGGGACGATCGTCCACGTCGACGTTATGGACGGGCATTTTGTGCCCAACCTTACGCTCGGACCACCGGTGGTGAGGTCATTGCGGAAGGCAACGGACTTGCCTCTCGATTGCCACCTGATGATTGAGCGTCCGGACGAATTTATCCCGGACTTTGCCCAAGCCGGTGCAGACTGGATTTCGGTTCATCAGGAGGCCTGCCGCCATCTCCATCGCACCCTGACTCTGATCCGCAGCCATGGGGTGTCGGCGGGAGTTGTCTTGAATCCAGCGACCCCGATTGAGACCTTGTCCGAAGTGCTGGATATGGTCGATTATGTGCTGGTTATGTCGGTGAATCCTGGCTTTGGAGGACAGAAATTCATTCCCCGTGCGGTCGGTAAAATTCGCCGCTTGGCCGAATGGCGAGCGCGAGAAGGCTTGGCGTACCGCATCGAAGTAGATGGAGGCATCGATGTCGAGACCGTCGGCGAGGTGGTCCGCGCCGGGGCTGAGATCCTGGTTGCAGGCAACGCAGTCTTCGGCCAGGGCGATCCCACCAGCAATGCGCAGAAGCTGTTGAAGACGGCTCGCGAAGCCGCGCTCCTGAAGGTTTAGTTTCCAGAGAAGGTCTCTTGCGGCATGGTGCCGCTCGGTCGGGGCAGGCGGCAAGAGCGGAAGCTCGAAGCAGTTCTCGAGGTCTTATGTCACGTCGTGTTCTCACTATCGCTTTGGTCCTGAGTGTGCTTCTCCTGGCGTCGGGTTGCACCAACAAGAAGGTCAACAACCCGATTGCCAATGTCGATTCCAAGCAACCCGACAAGGTGCTCTTCGATCGTGCCATGGATGCCATGAAGCACAACCGCTTCGACGTGTGCCGACTCAGTCTGCAAACCCTCATCAACACCTACCCGGATTCTGAGTACATCGCTCGGGCCAAACTGGCCATTGCCGATTCCTGGTATGCGGAGGGCGGTTCTGCCTCCTTGGAGCAGGCGGAGATTGAATATAAAGACTTCATTACCTTTTTCCCCAACGTGCCAGAGGCCGCCGAAGCGCAGCTGAAGATCGCCAATATTCACTATCAGCAGATGGAAAAGCCGGACCGCGACTATACCCACGCCTTGCGCGCCGAGGGAGAATATCGCCAGCTGATCCAGCAGTTTCCCGATAGCAAGCTGGTCCCGGAGGCCAAGGAGAAGCTGCGCGAGGTGCAGGAAGACATTGCCGAACGCGAGTACGAGATTGGGCGCTTTTATTACTTGCGCCAGTCCTACCCAGCGGCGATTGCACGCTTGCGCTCCTTGGTGGACAGGTACCCGCTTTACAGCAGAGCCGACGAAGCTCTCTACCTTTTGGGACAGTCCTATGAAGGCGAGGTCAACATGCTGCGGGCGCGCCCGAACTGTGTGAGCTTCAATGAGCCGCGGAATTGCATGTTTGAGACCGTCAAGAGCCGCATGATGGAGCCCTTTACCAAGGGCGCCACCGATGCGTATTCTCGCATACTGACCCGCTACCCCGTGATGAACCGGGCCGACGACGCCAAGGCGAGGCTGGCTGCGCTTCACCAGCCCATCCCCAAAGCCACCAAACTCGCCATCGCGCAGAATAAAGCGGAAGAGGAGAGTCGCCGCCCAGAAGGCACGTTCTCCAAGCTGATGAGGAATTTCGAGAAGCATCCCGACGTGGCCGAGACGGCGCACATGGGCGAACCCACCTTGGTCGATCCCACACCGGTCAGCGCGAGCGATGTCGTCCGGCAGGCGACCAGCGCCGTGCTCGCTCCGGCGGCAGGGGGAAGCGGGACTCAGTCGGTCTCCGTCGAGACCGTGGGCAAAGGGACACCGCCGGCCAGTCAGCCCGTGCCCCATTCGGAGGAGACGCCGGCCCCCGGCCAGGCAGCCCCCCCGGCGACGTCTGCGGATGCGAATGAACTCAAACCGAATGTTGGTGCCTCGGATGCGAACGAACTTAAACCGAACGTTCCCGCCGACAATAGCCAGGCGCTACCTCCGCCGCAACAAGTAAATGAGATTGCCGCGGCTCAGTCGGTCTCCGGCCAGAATTCCACTGCCTCGACAAACGGCCAAAACCCGGCGGCTGGTTCCGCCGGTAACCAATCGGATGACCAGGATACGGGGGAGGCTTCGAGCAAGCATAAGAAAAAGAAAGGCATTCATAAGCTCGTGCCCTTCTGATCCGGTTCCAAGCCTGCTTGCGGTGCTGCCCATTCAACTAGCAGCGTCCCCGATTGACGCTGTCCTGTCGTAACGGGTTTAATGGTTGTATTCTCATTGACTTAGAGCTCGGGACAGGTTACCTTCGCGCTATCTCCCCATGAGGGAAGGGCTCGCTTGGCGCACAAGGTACTTCTGGCAGATGACAGTGTGACTGCCCAAAACATGGGCCGAAGAATCCTTGTTGACGCAGGCTACGAAGTCATCACCGTCAATAACGGCTCCTCCGCTCTCAAGAAGATCACCGAAGCAAAACCAGACCTCATCGTTCTTGACGTCTACATGCCGGGGTATGGGGGTTTGGAGGTCTGCCAGCGAATTCGGGAAACGCCGGAAACAGCTCGAATTCCGGTGCTGCTGACGGTGGGTAAGTTGGAGCCATTCAAAGGCGACGAAGCACGCCGGGTTCGCGCCGACGCATTCATCGTAAAACCCTTCGAAGCCAGCGAACTCCTCGCCGCCCTCACCCACCTCGAAGACAAAATTGTTGCTCAGCCGTCAGCTCCTAAGCGCGGCCAGCTGAAGACCGGTCCAGCCCCGGAATCCGGCAGCGACTTCGGCGATAAGGACCGTGGGTGGAGGAGTCGACTGAGAATTCCCCCGCTGCGCGGAAAGGACCACGAAACGGAGGCCGGACCGCCACCCTCGCAGGAATTTTACGAGGTCAAACTGCGCGGTTCGGAAAGCGCGCCGGCGCCCACCGAAACCGCCGCGGTGGCTCCGCCTGTGGTGGAACAGGAAGCCCTGAACCGCATCCCCGAGCCCGAAGACGGACAAAGGCCGGAAACAGAACCTGCAGTCGAGTCGAAAGCATCCCAGCCAGCAGCCGGCGATGAAAGAACGATCGCGAAGGATCTGGAAGCCACGCCCGCCAGGCCAGAAATCGAAACTGCGGTTCACCCGGAGTCAGCCGCGGCGACCTCTGTTGCTCCCGTGGCAGAAGATCGGCCGCAAGGGGATCAAAGGCTAGGGGCGGAGGAGGTTGCGGCGGCTCTGGCCACGCTTGCGCCCGAGAACCCACAGGCAGGCGCACCCGCCACGACCGAAGCTCGGTCCCAGGCCGGCACGGCAGAGGCCGCCTCGGCTGTCATGGCAGCAACCGGAACCGGGCTCCAGGTCACCGGATCAAGATGGATCGCCGAACCCATCGCCCTAACGAACGACGAATCCTCGCTCATACTCGAGCACGAAATGCAGAAAGCATTGGCAGCACCGGCTGCCGACGCTGCCCCTTCGGTAGTGTCCCATTCCGGGATTCCGTCACCCGCGACAGAAAGTTCGACTTCGCCGGAGACGAAATTGACTCCGCAGCCGGAAAAAGCCGTGTCCGCGGGCAGCACGATCGAAACCCGTGACGGAACCGTGGTCTCCGCTTCCTCATCCCAGTCGGCAGAAGGAAAGGCTGCTCTCCTGCCCGAAAGTTCCAATCTACAAGAAAAGCCATTGCAGGCTTACGCGGCTCAGGCTTCGGCCGGGGAAGGTCAGAAACCACAGGGAACAAACGCGGAGGTGGTCGCCTCTTCCCAGCCCAGCCCTGCGACCGATCTTCCGGCGGTGGCGGCTCAGTCGAAAGAGGACCCGACGTTGGCGGCGGTCGAACGCCTTCTCACCGAGTCTCTTGCTCCTCCGGCATTGACCGCCAAGATCGTGGAGGTGACGCAAAGCAGCTTGAACAAGGTTCCGGAGACATCCGGCACCCAGTCAGCCACGGAGGCTAGAGCCGGCGCTCCCGCAGAAAGCGCCGACGCCATCGCCCGCATCGTGGACGGCGTACTCGCCGAACTTAAGCCCAAATTGATCGAAGAGATCGTGAAAAAGATGACAAAAGACGGCAAGTAGAACGACCCGGCGTGATCTTCCTAGCGGCAAAACCCTTCCGGACTGCGAATGATGGCTCGATGATTACGCCCACGCGGAGCTAGGTGGGCGAATCGCCGCGCCTCTTACTGTTGCGGGGCTGACAGGTTCTCGACCCGGACCACGGTACATTTGACCTCTTTGCCAGACGAACTTTTCAGTTCGCCTTTGTTACCGTTGATCTGATATCTCAGATCGCTGCCGACAACAAAATCGGATGCCTTCACCGACGTCTTGGGGCTCGTGCGGCAGACGTACCGCTTTCCCGGCGACTCGAAAGAGAAATCGAACTGCTGATGCTTCTCCTTACCCGCAGCGGTCACCGGCTGAAGGTCTTTGAGAGTTGTGCTACCGGAGTCCTTCGTGGCAGCCACCGCCGTTAGAGCACACACAAACAGCAAAAGCAGGACAAAATTTAAGCTACGCATGTCATGAGAGTATCACGGTCGGAGAGCCGATGGTGCTGTCAAAATTTCCAATGGCGTTGCCCCTAGCAGAGCTGAGGAAGCACCTTTAGATCCCTCCGAGGGTTTCGACACCGGCGATTCCATTCTCCCCAAAACCCAAGAGGTTGCCGGACGGCGGCTGCGGGCGTATCTTTTCGCCTGGGTCGGGATGTCCCCTGGAATCGTTGTGGTCTGGCCCGGTGACGAGGAGGAAGATATGGGATTTCTCGCTTGGATCGTCGTGGGATTGCTTGCAGGCTGGCTTGCGGGCCTGGTGATGAAAGGCGGCGGGTACGGCCTTGTGGTGGACCTCATTCTCGGGATTCTCGGCGGGGTGGTGGGTGGCTGGGTCTTCGGGCTTCTGGGACTCTGGCCCAGTCGCGGGATGATCGGCTCCATTCTTGTGGCGTTTGTCGGCGCAGTAATTCTGGTCTGGATCACGCGCTTGCTCAAGAGAGCTTAAGCGGGTCCCGTGAGGAAGGGACTCCATGCAACTGTGCGTTGAGGCACCGGTCCCGAGCCAATCGAAAGCAGGGAATCTTTCTCGGACCGGCTGGCATAACGCCGCACTACCATTGGCGAACCAGAGCTTTTTTGTTTTTCAGCCCCTTGTCCGGGGTCCTGACTCCCCGCCTTCCCTCAAAAGCAAATAAAAGGCGACCGAGGATGCAAACAAGGTCCCGTTAGAGATCAGATGGTGCGGGGAGCTTCGAGGCGACAGAATTTCAAGGGTGGGTTTCGAGAATGCCGTGAACGACTGCATCGCACCGCGGCCGAGCCTACCGTCGAAAATGGGGTTCTCCTGAAATGCCATCTACTAGCCGACTTGTCGTTCCCAATCCTTTCGATATACGCTCTGGTACTCACCTGCGACTCGATTGCGGCGATTCCGCCTGAGTGGCGCATGAACGAGATGGCCGCTAACCACGACTTCGAGCGGTTTCAAACTGGCGCAGCAAAGTACGCCGCTTATCTCGAGACCCCCGAGGGCCGACTGCGCCTCGATCTCGCCTTTGCCAACCTGCAGGAGTTTTTGCCGCAAGCCAGTCACTCCTTGCACGCACTGGATCTTGGATGCGGTACCGGTGCCATGGCGGTGCGCCTGGCCCGGCTGGGCTTACATGTTACGTTGCTGGATTCTTCCGCGCCGATGCTGGATTTTGCACAACGTGCCGCACGGGAAGCAGGAGTTGGGGAAAGGATCGCGCTGAAACAGGGCGATGCGGGCCAATTGGCAAACTTGTTCGACGCTGAATTGTTCGATGTAATTCTGTGCCACAACATCCTGGAATATATCGACGACCCAGGTGGTGTGTTGCGGGCGGCAGCTCGCGTTTTGCGAGATCCGTCTGGCATGGTCTCGGTTTTGGTGCGTAACCGGGCGGGTGAGGTGCTAAAGGCCGCGATACAAGAGGGCGATTTAACCGCGAGCGAGCATAACCTCACCGCTGAGTGGGGAAATGAGTCCCTGTACGGAGGCAGGGTGAGGCTATTTGCGGCAGAGAGCCTGCCAGCCATGCTGGCAGCCGCATCACTCGCGGTGACTGCCGGACGTGGTATACGGGTACTGTCAGATTACTTACCGCCAAAGGTTTCCCGCAATGATGAGTACGGGCGCATTTTCGAGCTCGAGCGCAAGCTGGGCAGGCGCCCGGAGTTTGCCGCTGTGGCCCGCTACACGCAATGGCTGGCACATCGCGCAGCTCCGGAAATAAAGGAAGTTGCATGAATCAGCTAACAGCCCAGTCTTCGTCCTCCGGATCTCGCATAATGGGACCTGCTGCCGGTATTGCGCTCGGGCTTGGACTCACCAACGAATGTAATCTCGCTTGCGCCTTTTGCTACCGCGATCCAACTCGCGCGGATCGTCTTTCCCTGGATCAAGTGAAGGCAGTCATGGAACGCTTGCCTGTGCGCTCCGTGAATCTGGGCACCGGTGAGAACGGCATGCATCCCGAGTTCAAGGCAATACTGGCCTACCTGCGGACAAAACCGGTCAAGCTCACCATCACTTCCAACGGTCATAGTGTTGCTGTTCTGGAAGACAGCGAACTGCGCGCCTTCCACGATATCGAGTTCTCTCTCGACTATCCCACAGAAGCGGAACAGGATGGACAGCGTGGGCCTGGGAATTGGGCGCTCATTCACCAGCAGGCAGAACGATGTGTGAAGCTTGATATTCCCGTAACCATCATCGCGGTCATGATGAAGTCGAACCATTTGCGTCTGGCAGAAGTGGCGCGGGTTGCCAAACAGTTTGGCGCTCCCCTGCGAGTGAATGTGTACCAAGCCGTGCGATCGGACATCTATGCCCTGAGTTACCAAGAGTACTGGGAAGGCTTCCGCAATCTCTTTGCGGAGACCGATGTAATCGCGATTGGCGAGCCGCTGGTTCGCGCGGTGGCGGGACTCCCGCCGCTTGGAACCGGTTGTGGAACGAGCACGGTGCGGGTGACACCGCGAGCCACGACGCAGCCTTGCGTTTATTGGCCAGGATCGGGGGAGCCGCTTTCCGATCTGATCTCCGCGGGCGTCGACATTCTGAACTCAGCACCGTTCGAGCAGGCACGGACACTTCCAGATGCGTGCCAGCCTTGCGAGTTCCGCGAGTCGTGTCACGGCGGATGTGCCGGGCGGCGGCGCTTGCAGGGCACACTACCGCAGCCGGATTCTTACTGTCCGATCATTCGAGGCGAGCGTCCACGGCTTGAGATCCGGATGGCCACACATCGCGATCTGCCCAAGCTGCACAGTTCCTGCACGACGGTCGTGACTGCTAAGTAGTCCCATTCATGACAAACGACATCAACTACTCGAATAACCCGGAGCTTCGTTTACTCCGCTTTTATCCAGGTATCGGAGCCCGTCAGCTTCACTGCCACGTCAGAGATGACGAGGTGGAAGGGCTTGCCGTCGGCGCTGCCGCTGTGCTCGGTTGAGAACAGCAGAGGACCTGCCTTTTTGTAGCCCGCCCACGTTGCGAAGACGCGGCTCGGCGGCTTGGCCCCGCCGCGATGGTAGTCGAAGTAAACGACACGGTTGTCTTTGCCGACGTAGAGATCCCAGGTGTCGCCGGGCGTGTAGCCGCTATCCGCGGGATACTTCACCGGAACCAGTTCGGCCGTGCCACTGCCCCGCGGCAGGTTGAACATGCCCTGATCGATTACAGTGGCGCTGGTGTCCCAGTAAGCATGAAGGGGGAACAGAACCCAGTAATTATCGTTGAGGAAACCCGGGTCAATTTCGTTTTTTACGTTGTCGGGCTGGCTGCTGAGTTCGGAGCGCATGTAGGTCACCTTGACCGGCTTACCTTCTTTATCCTTGCCTTCATAGGTAACCTTGTTGGTCTTGGGTTCCCACTCCCATGTGCGGGAGAGTTTGAAGACTCCGGGGATTTCCCCGGTCCAGGTGTAGCGGATCGCTTCGATCTTATCCCACGAATCGAGACCATAGGTCTTAGCCACCTTCTCGAGGATTGGCGCGCGGCTCTGTGCCCAGCTGTTTGGAACAAAATTCAACACGCCAAGAAATAGGCAATGGATTGCTGTTGAACGCCATAACTTCGTCATGGACGGTCCTCCTTCACAGGTTACGACAATGCCATTAAGGCATAACAGAAGAAACCAGTGTATTGCACCAAGGTATTGATCGATCCCTTGGTATGAGTTCAGACAAGTTGGATGACCCACAAACACACTTCGATACACGAACAGTGGTGCGGGTGGGTTGACTCTATTGGACCGCCGGGCGTTGTCTGGCGGCCGATCGAGTAATGCGCCGCGAGGCGATCACTGCCGCAGCCACTGCCACGCATCCGTATTCCAGCAGCATAACCCAACCAGGAAGCGCTCCCCATGGACGCCCAAGAGCGCGCCAGTGCCACATAAGGTAGGTGGGGATGATGCTCACCGTCCAAACGATGATCAGCAGCGTCGAGGCCGACGTCAGAAATGGCAGCAG
>JASHSL010000505.1 GCA_030040855.1 Terriglobales bacterium | reverse complement strand
GTCCGATCACAGTTACAAACCACAACGTCGCAGCGGTTGTAACCCCAAAGACTAGGTTATCCCGGCTGAGGATGGCGCCACCGCCGATGAATCCCATCCCTGTCAGAATGCCAAGGGGCAAACGCATCAGGCAAGCGTCACGAACGAGTTTGCTGTCTTTCCGATCGTGACCAGCAATAGATTGGTTTGAATCATGGCGACCGTTGCTGCCAGGCAAACCAGCAGATTGGTGCGGAGTCCGGTAGGCCGGCCGTGCTGGCCGCGATCCAGGCCCACCAGCCCTCCAGCGACGACCGCCAGCGCTAATCTGACTACGATCTCGTGCCAGGTTAAGGTTAAGGGCATCGACACCTCCCATGAGAAGCATCGAGCAAGTTTCTGCTACAGAATTCAGTTCGGATCAGTCAGCTTAGGCAATCCGACGTCGTGGATGTTTAGGCGGGCGCAACCCGGCGCGCACCCAGGCACTTCGCCTTGGGGATAAAGCAGGTGGCCAAGGGACGAGCCAGAGGATCCTACGGAAGTCCGTTTTCCTGGTTGCTTGGCACGACAACTAGGCTCGATCGGATATACGTTCCGTAGGCTGCGAGGTAGGTTCGAAGCTGACGGCATTTCTATGGTGCCATCGGGCCGTCTTGTCGTGGCAGGTACAGCGAACAAACGCACTTTCGACAGATTGCGTTCTTGGCAACATCCAGGCTCGCCCGAAAGTTCAAGGCTTCCGGACCGTTCAGGATGTCGTCTAAGGCTTGGCGGTGAATATTTCCTAATACAGGATGGAAAAAGCACGGGCGAACATCACCCGAGGCTTCGATGACGGCGGAAACCCACGGCGCATTGCAGCGCGGCGCCACATCTTCGGCCTGATCCAGGTGGGCGCGAAAGTGCTGGACGATTCGCCGTAATTTGTCGGCAGTCTCAACCACGAATCCCGAATCGAGGTGGAGGCGATATTCATGGATGAGCCGTTCGACTTCCGCCTCCAGAGCGTCGACCTCCTCCGACACCAGAGCCACACGGTCGCGGCGGTCCGGCCGCCAACCCCCAGGGCGGTTGAAGGCACTCGAAGTCAGGTCGGCAGCCAGAAATGAAATCGAGGTGGCTCCCATCTCTTGGGCGCACTCGACGACGGCGCACAGCGAACGATGATTTGCCTTCTGCACGGTACATCGCGCTCGAACCGGCAGGTCGGGACGGAACTGATGCAGGCTTCGGATACCTTGGGACATCTGCTCAAACGCGTCGGGAACGCGCCGAATCTTGTTGTGCACCCCAGGCGGGCCATCCAAAGACACGATTACATCGTCAACGCTGTCGACGATCATCTGGGCTTGCGATTTCATCAACAATCCAGCGGTCAGCAAGGTCACGCGACTTCCCGCCAAGCGAAGCATGCGCGCCAGGCAGCTCCACTCTTGATTCAGTTGCGGCTCGCCGCCCGAAAAGACCACCCAGCGCACCCCCAGTTTTCGGAAGGAATTCAGTTGTTGTTCAAGATCTGCCGGTGTGATCTCCTTCGCCTCACGAATGCGCCAGATGTCGCACATGACGCAGCGGCAATTGCACTGATTGTGCGGGAACAGAACCACTACGGGAAGGGCATGAATTTGATGCGCCTCGATGGCAGTTGCATCCCCACGAGCGGCGATCGATACCAGAGTGTTCATCGCTCAACCACTCTCCGAAGTGGTACCCTCACGCTCGAATCGTACCAACACGTGATCGGCAAGCGCCCGAATGCCCAGACCTCGTCCCATACAGGAATCGGCTCGTTGGCACAGGTGAAACAGACGTGGATGACGCTGCGCCCAGGGTTCCAGGTAACTGGGCGGGACAGCAACCCCGATCCCCTTGAAGGATTTCAGCCGAAATTCCGGGGCAAAGGTGCGTGCCAAAAGCCTTACGGGCGGGTAGTGCACCCGGACAAACACCCCCTCGGCGATTGTGGCGGTGGCTCCATGGCGGTGCAAACGTCGGAACGCCTTCTGCCTGTTGCCTTGCGCAAGGTACCAGAGCATCTCCCACAGGCAGCAGGAGCCCATCCAACACAGCAAGGCGATCGCGCCAGGTTTAAGCAGTCGGGCAAGATCGCCCGCCAATCGGCGGAGATCCTCGACACAATTGAGCGCGCCAAAGTTGGAGAAGGCTCCGTCGAACCATTCCTCTTGCGGTAGGTTAGCGATATCCTCAGCGCGAAGCAAAAACGGCTGTACCAGTTTCTGGTATCCGCTTTGCTGAATTCTGCGCGTCGCCAGAGCAATCATTTGCGAGGAACTGTCGCAGGCGGCGACGCGAACACCGCGTTGCGCCAAAAAGCACGCGTCTACGCCCGTCCCGCATCCGATTTCAAGAATCCGGCTTCCTGGAGCGAATGTCTTCGCCAGTTCGCTCCACACCGACGCCCGCTGAGCCTGACCGATCTTGGAGGCGGTGAAGGTCTCGTCGTATCGGAGTGCAACAGCATCAAATGGGGCGGGATAGGGCGGGTGTTGCGTGACCGACATTCCCTTCAAGCCTCGACTTCAGCGAACGTTGCCTGCAAGCCGGCGCGCGCTTCCGCGATCCCGGTTCGCAATGCTTGAACCATAGCACCATCCGCGTCCGCTTTGCACCCTAAGCGCTTGAGCTCCACTTCCGAACGGAGCAGGGTATCGGCGAACCGATAGAATTGCCGCGAATGGCGATTGCGAATGGTGAATTCCCGGTCCGAACTCTGGCTCCACGGCTTCAGGCTCTGCACGCGTTCGGCCACCTCTGAAAAGTAGGGGGTGCCTTTGATGGGATAGGCAACGGTGGTGAAGAAGATGTCGGGGTCGGTCCTCTTGACGTGCTCGACCGTAGCTTCGATATCCGACAGGTCCTCGCCCTCGTATCCCCACATCAAGAACATCCCGGTTTGGATCCCGGCCGAGCGACACAGCGCCACGGCGGTTTGCACCTGTTCCACCGTGACCCCGCGTTCCATGGCGTCGAGGATTCGCTGCGAGCCGCTCTCCGAACCGATCCACACACGGAAGCAGCCCATCTCGGCCAGCGTTCCCACCACCTGCTGGTTCAGCCGGTCGGCTCGCGAAATGCATTCGAAAGGCAATTTCAACGCGCGACGCTTGAGTTCGGCCGCGTACTGAAACAGCCAGCCGTGATGAATCGTGAACACGTCATCAGCCATCCACGCCATTTGGGGCTGATAGCGGTAGATCAACCATTCCAGTTCGTCGGCTACCGATTGGGGCTTTCTGCGGCGGTGGGTCTTGCCGAAGACTTCGTGGCTGCACCAACGGCACCGATAGGGACAACCCCGCGCGGTGATGAGCGAGACCGAGCCCATGCCGTGGTGCTGGCGCCAGACCTCCACATATCGCCCCATGTCGACGGACTCTCGGGCCGGCCAAGGCTGACTGTCGATGTCCTTGATTTGCTCGCGTGGTTTGGTGCGCACCACGGAACCATTCGGCGCCTGAAACGCGATACCGTCGATCTGAGGCAGGCGGTCGAAGGCGTGCGATCCGAGCGCCGGCACCAGCTCTTGTAACGTGATCTCCCCCTCGCCGATGACAACCACGTCGGCGCCCGCGGCGAGGTATTCCTCAACATAGGCCCCCGGTTCCGGTCCTCCGACAATGGTCCGCCAACCCGATTCCTTGGCGACGCGGAGAATCTCGACTACATTCGACCGTGTCATCAAATTGGCATAGACGCCAAGAAGGGACGGAGGGCCCTGGCGTAGCAGGTCCCATAACGCCTGGCGCGAGGAGAAGGTGGAATCGAATACCTCGGCCCGCAGGCCTTGCTTGCGCAAATGGGAGCAAATGTACAGGATGCCCAACGGGGGATAGGGCTTCATGATCTGAAGCTCCTTGGGATCCTCGTAAAGGAAATAACCGTGGGTAAGGAGGATGTCCATGAGGAAGGTTAACTGCCGAGCACATTGAGAAGCTCGTCAAAGCTTGTCGCGCAAACGGGAGCTTCAAGCTGTGCCAAGTTCTCATCCGGCGCGCTGTTCAGAACCGTGGGTTGGGGGTTGCGGCACGTCTTTTCCAAGCGCATCACCCGCCTCCATAGTTCCTCGGGTTCACCGTGCGCTTCCTGGCCGTCACCCCGGGTGGAACAGGAGTTCCAGGAATCGACCTGTGCGTGCAGAGCATCATGCAAAGCGCGATAAAACTCGTTGGTGTAGGCGCCCTGGAACATCATGGCCAAGTCTTCGCTGTCGGACCAGTTCTTTTTCTCCCCCAGTTGTGCCTGCACGCGATCGAAAAACTTGGTTCCAGGGAGCGGGTAGGAAACCGAGACACCAATGTCATCGGGCCGAGTGTCATGCACGAGTCTGATCGTGTTCTGAATGTCTTGCCAAGTCTCCCCCGGGTATCCGAACTGCAGGAAGTAGCAGGCTCGAATCCCTTCCCGTCGAAGGTTTTCTCGGGCCTTGGCAATCTGCTCCACCCGCGTGCCCTTATCCATGGCGTCCAAAATCTTTTGCGACCCCGATTCAGCCCCCATCCACACTTCCGCGCAACCGGCGCGACGCAGCGAGCACACGTTCTCGGCGGTCATCAAGTCCACGCGGGACTGCATCTTGAAGGGCACGGCGGCGTTCAACCTCTCCACTTCCGCGGCAAGTTCGCGCAGCCACTTGGCTCGCAACCCGAAAATATCGTCGGCAAACCAAAGGTGCTCTGCCCCGAAGTCGTACTTGAGCCGACGCATCTCCTCTGCGACCATGCCTGCGGAGCGAACGGAAAAGGAGTCCCCATAGATAGGCTTTGCACACCAGTTGCAGCGATAGGGACAGCCGCGACTAGCCACGAGATTCAAAGAAAAGTAGCCGTGCGCCGCCTTCCATGCGTTTCGGTACTGATTGGCGTCGATAAGGTCGCGAGAGGGAAACGGCAGATCGTCCAAATTGCGCATGAGGCCGCGCCGCTTTGTTCTCAATACTTGCGCCCCGTCCTGATGCAGATAGGCAAGGCCGGGAACCTGCTGTAGCGCTGGTTCATCTCCGCGAAGGAGATGCACTGCGGCTTCTAGTAATGTCCATTCCGCTTCCCCAAGCAGCACACAACGAAAGCCTTTCTGGAGATACTCCAGGGTGTGATCAGAAGCATCCGAGCCGTTCACCAAGACCGGGGCTCCAGCCCGCTGTGAAGTCTCCAGAATGTGATACGCGACTTCGCGCATGCGGGTCAGGCACATTTTGGAAAGGAAGTTGAAGTTGTCCTCAAAGACCACCACGAGTCGCGGCCGATGGTGCAGGAGAACCTTCTGAAATCCTTCTGGATCACTCAGCATGGTGTCAAACACCGCGACAGACAGACCGGCGCTGCGCAGCAGAGCGGCGGCATAGAGCGTGCCCAGGGGAGGATAGGGCTGCATCTTTCGCGTCTGTTTGCGGTCGTAGTAGAGGTGATAGGAGTGAGTCAGCAGGACGTCAGCCACGTCAGTCGCCTTTCAGGGTCGCTAGTTGAACAATCAACACACTTCCTGCGTACGCTCCGGCAGTGCTTGCCCGGTCAAAAGAGATCGTCGAGTCACCACGCGTTCCACGGCGCGCGACAACCACAGTTCCCAGGGAAACGAGTAGCGGCTCTTGCCAATTCGCCAACGGATCGGCGCTCCAAGAAGCCGCCGCGCCCTGCGCCGTAGCCAAGGGACTCTCGTGGTGACCTTTCGAATCTGGTTGTTGAGGAGGAAGTACTCCAGACTGCGTCGCAGCCGTTGCAGCTCTTCCCCGCGCAACCAGGGCAGAACATTGGTGCCGAGCGCCAGGGTCTCCCACTCTTCCAGAGACTGCGGCTCACGCACGCCCATTTCCTTGAGCTGAGGCCAGATGGGAATGCCGGGATAGGGAGTAAAAATGTTGGGCGAGAAGCTGACGTTCGCATGCTCCTTGGCAATATCGCTCATGATGCGAAACGTCTGCTGGCGTTGGGCCGCGGTCTCTCCTGGGTAGCCCAGGATGATGTTGAACACGATGTGAATCCCCGCCAGATCCGTCTTGCGGGCTGTCTCCACCATCTGTTCCACATGTTGGAAGCGTTTGTTCATCAATGTCAGTACTTCTTGAGAGGCGGATTCGGTGCCAAATCCGATGTGGTGTACGCCGCTTTCGGCGAGCAGGCGGACGTCGTCTTCGCTCATCAGAGCCAGGAAATCCGTCGACGTTTGGAAGTCCCACTGGACCTTAATTCCGCTCGCAATGATCCCCCTTGCGATGGCCACGGCTCGCTTTCGATCCACCAGGAAATTGGAGTCAAACAGAGGCACATGCGCGATGTCGTAGCGTGGGACGAGCTCGGCAAAGTCGTTCACCACCCTTTCCACGCGATAAGCGTTGAAACGCCGCTTGTAGAAAACCTGGTCAGTGCAGTAGTTGCATTGGTAGGGGCAACCTACGCTGCTGGCGTAGGCCAGTTGCCGTATGCCCGACGGAACGGCGTAAACGCTGGGGTCCGCCAGGTGATAGGCCGGCGCCGGCAGTTCATTGATGTTGGCGACAGGCCTCTCCGGCTCGTGAATCATGGTTCCGTCGCCCTCCTTGAAGGAGAGGCCACGCACGCCATCCCACTCACGGCCATCTGCGATTCGCTGTACCAATTCGAGCAGCGTTAGTTCACCCTGTCCTCGGACGATCGCGTCCACGAAAGGCTCTCGCAATGTCTGCTGAGTGGCGAGACTAGGGTGCCAACCGCCAAACACAATCGGCATTTTGGGACGCAGCTTCTTGACCGCTCGGGAGACGCGAACCGCCGCCCCGATATGCGGCCCGGTGAGCACCGAAATCCCCAGACAAAGAGCATCCGCTGTTTCGCGCAGAATCGTCTTCTCGTAATCCGGCGAAAGCAGGTTGTCCACCAGCTTGACTTCAAATCCCGCTTGCAACAAGGGAGAGGCGAGACACAGGAGGGAAAGGGGTGCTCCTAACGGCGGCCC
Source organism: Terriglobales bacterium (assembly GCA_030040855.1). Taxonomy (GTDB): domain Bacteria; phylum Acidobacteriota; class Terriglobia; order Terriglobales; family Acidobacteriaceae; genus JAFAGX01. Next base: position 12,797 of record JASHSL010000505.1, on the reverse strand, counting down.
GTCGTACGGCGGATAGAACAGTACGACTTTCTTTGTTGCGGACAAAGCTTTCCCCTGTAGATTGTGTTTGGCGACAGTACTCTATCTGGGGCGAACGTGGCGATTGTCAGGGCGTTGTCAAAATTGTGTCACTTCTCGTGCTGCTCCTAAGATTTGCGGATCGATGAGGGCAGCGTTGCCATATTTTGCAGAAGTTTGACAAAGTAGAGACAAAGCGGAACACCGCGATTGGTACCTTAGGGGCCATACTCGCCTTCTAGTCGTGCGAGATCGGCACGCGAGGTGCCCTCTGGCTATGAGTGTCGGTGGATGATCCTCTTCTATAACCCGAGAGCAACCCGGCCGCGCAACCGTCGTCTTCCGTTGTCGATTCTCGCGATCGCGGCGGTTATCGAAGGCAAGGAAGAATACGCTATCGTCGATGGCAACCTGGATCCCCATCCCACCGAAAGTCTTGTTGCCTTCATCCAGGAGCGTCCTGTGGAGCTTCTGGCGGTTACGGTGATGCCGGGACCCCAGACCGTCGGTGCGGTCGCAAGCTGCCGCGAAATTCGTTCTCGTTTCCCACGGCTGCCGATCGTTTGGGGAGGCTATTTCGCCTCCAACTACACGGCGGCGGCGCTCAATGCAGGGTACGTGGATTACGCCGTCCGCGGCCAAGGAGAGCAGACATTCCTGGATCTGCTCGCTGCCGTCCGCGGCCAGCGCGACCTCAAGGATATTCCCGGCCTCTCCTTTAAGAATCCGGAGGGCACGGTGCACCACAACCCTGAGCGCCCGATGAGGAGCCTCGACGATTTCCCGGTGTATCCCTATCACCGCCTCCCCGTGGACCGATATCTTCTGCCTACGTTTCTCGGCCGGCGCACGGCAGTGCATCAGGCCAGCATCGGATGCCCTTATCGTTGCAACTTCTGTGGCGTGGTCACGTTTTCCGGCAGCCGCCAGAAAATGGAATCGCCTGCCCGCACCGCGGCCACGCTGCGACATTTGGTTGGCACCTACGGGGTCGATGCCGTGCAGTTTTACGACAACAACTTCTTTCTGCGCGAGGATCACACGCGCGAGCTTGCCGAGCGCCTGGCACCACTCCATCTGCGCTGGTGGTGCGAAGGACGAACCGACATCATGATGCGATATTCCGACGCCACCTTCGAGGCGCTGCGGAAGGCCGGCTGCACCATGATCTTCTTCGGAGCCGAATCGGGCTCCAACGAGATCCTCAAGGAGATGAACAAGGATCTTCGCGCCGAGGACACGCTGGCTCTGGCTTCGCGCATACGCCAGTTTGGGATTATCCCCGAGTTCTCCATCATTTTCGGCAACCCAAAGGACCCGGAAGGCGACACCCGCGAGTGCATCGGATTCATACGCAAGTTGAAGCGCCTAAATCCGCATGCCGAGATCATCGTCGAGCACTACACGCCGGTGCCGCAGCGCGCTGGTATGTACGGCGAGGTCGAAGATAAAATCCGTTTTCCGACCACGCCCGATGAGTGGACCACGGAACATTGGCAGCGCTACGCAACCCAGAAGGACCCGCAGACACCTTGGCTGCGCTTCTCCACCAAACAATTGATCGACAATTTCGAATTGGTGGTGTCCTCACGTTGGCCGACGGTCCAGGATATTCGCCTGCCCCATTGGGGACGACTCGCGTTGAAAGCCCTGAGCAGTTGGCGCTATCGCCTGGGCATCTACGGGGTTCCCTTGGAACTGAAGTGGCTGCAGCAGTTCATCGAGCTGCGGAAGCCCAAGGCTGAAAGTCTGTGAACCGCAGGACCACGGTAGAGCCCAACTTGACGACCGCGAACGGGCCCAGGCTTCCTGTAGCAATGGGTCCGGTACCTGTTGCCGAGGGCTACGCTCGGTGGGCCCCGTTCTACGACTACACTCCCAATCCTCTCCTCGCCCGCGAAGAGCGTCATCTGTTGCCCTTATTGGCGGATGTGCACAACAAACGGATTCTCGATCTGGCATGTGGCACCGGCCGTTGGCTGGAAAGGGTCATGGACCAAGACGGCGCGCTAGGGGTGGGAATTGATTGCTCCGCCGCGATGCTGCGCGTGGCAAGAGGGAAAAGTGCGATCCAAGGGCGTCTGGCGCAAGCGGCCTGCGAGCGTCTTCCATTTCGCGCCGCAGCCTTCGATCTCGTGATGTGCTCGTTTGCTCTGGGGCACATTCGGGACTTGGGATCCATGGTGGCCGAGTTAGCGCGGGTAACGAAGCGCGGCGCCGAGGTTTTCGTCAGCGATCTTCATCCTGAAGCCTACGCGAGGGGTTGGCGAGTTGGCTTTCGAGACGATAGCACCCCGGTTCAGATTGAAATGACGCCCCGCTTAGCGGAAGAAATCGTTCAAACGTTTTCCTCCAACGGGTTCGAGTGCCTGACCCATCTGCCGCTACGCCTCGGAAGTCCGGAACGGCCGATCTTTGCGCGAGCGGGCAAAGCCGACTGTTTCCACGAAGCTTGCCAGTTGCCCGCAGTTCTCGTCTGCCACTTCCGACGGCTCGCACAGGCCAGCGACGAACCGAGGGTATGATGATTGCCCTGAAAATAGCGGGCTCGACTCAACCTGTGGGGCAATCGGGCGAGGTGCAGCGATGAGGCGGACTGCGGCGGAAGATATCGTTGGCCTGCTGAGTTTTTCGACTGACCCCGGGGCAGCCCGCTTGAAAGGCTTTAGCAAAGTCAGCCGACGGGAATGGGAGCAAACCCTGCGATGGTTGGATGACGCCGGCTTGGCCCTCTACTTCCTGCAGAAACTGAAGAATGCCAGCCAGGACGCGGTCCCGGCCTGGGTGCTCTCTCATCTGGAGCGCAATTTCGCGGCCAACCAGCAACGCGTTGCCGATATGTCGCATCGCTTCGGCTTTCTCAATCAAAAGTTGGAGGCAGCGGGCGTGCGATATGCGGTGCTAAAGGGACTTTCTCTGATTCCCCAGTTCTGTCCGGATGCGACTCTCCGCCACCAGAGCGACTTCGACTATCTTGTCGACGATCAGTCGTTATTGGCGGCACAACGGGTCTTGATCGAAGTCGGATATTGCCAGAAGGCATCGCCTTCCAAGCAGGAATTTATTTTCCTGATGCCGGGAATGGGGCAAGGGTGGCGGAGCGCTGCGCAGTACTCCACCCAAGCGCCTCACGGCGTGGAATTGCATCTGGATATCTGGGATAGTGACCTGCGTACGCTGCCGGTTATGCCCAGGCAGTTCTCCGTACAGCGAACCAGGATTCAACGCTGGAATGGATTCGCTTTTCCCGCTCTCAGCGATGAGGATGCGTTTCTCCTTCAGGTGCTGCACGCATGCCAACACTTATTCACCTATTGGATACGAATGTCCTGTCTCTGGGAAATCGGGTACTTTCTGAATCAGCGGGCGTCCGACGTTTCGCTGTGGAATCAGGTTGCGGAACAAGTCGGCGACAACCTCACGCTGCGAGAGTTCGTCGTGGTAATTACCGAGCTGGTGGCGAAGCTCTTTCAAGCACCCCTACCGGATCTTGTTCGGGCTTGGGGTCGCCGGATTCGCCCGGGACCTCGCGTATGGATTGACAGCTATGCCCGTCCCTGGGCGTTTTGCGAACTGCCAGCCTACGAGTTTCGTGTATTTCCGCGGGCCAAGCTCGCTCTCTTTCTCCACCAGCAGTACACGGACGCATGCGCCCAGAAGCACGTGACGCGAAATCGGTTGTTGACGTTTGGGCGCATTTCCCGCATCGCTTCGGCTGCGAAAAATAAGCCTTCGTTAGTCCTCGACGCGGGATGGTGGAAACGCCAGCTTCTGATCCGACGAAGCCTCTTTCACGCTTTGGCCGGCCTGCGCTACGTTTGCGAAATCCCGCGTTGGCGACGGCTGAATCGAGCGAGAATGCGAGCGGCTTCCATGGACGTGTGATTCGCTTAGGCTGGTTCACCGCCGTCCTCGCCACGAGTTCGGAAGGGAAGGCCGGGCCGCCTTGGAACCAGTGAGTTGCCCAAGGTCAAAGACTGGGCTGTTCCCTGGTCGTACGGGCTTCATGAGTCTGAAGAGACAAGCCGTCAAGAATGTAGGTGCTACCTGGCTGGGCCTCCTGGTCCACGCCGTGGTCGGCTTTTTCCTTTCGCCGTTCATCCTCCATCGCTTGGGCGATGAGGCGTTTAGTTTATGGGTTCTGATATTTGCCGTGACCGGGTATTACGGGCTTCTCGATCTCGGGATTCGGTCCTCGATCGTGAGTTGCACGGCCAAGTTTGTAGCCACCAGAGATGAGGACCAACTCTCGCGCTTTCTCAGCACGAGCCTGGGATTCTATGGTGTCGTGGCCCTGGCCGTGTTGTTTGTGACCGGAATCGGTTTCTTTCATCTCCAGACTCTGTTCAAAATCCCTCCTGCACGCCTCGCGTCCGCGCGCTTGCTGTTTTTGATGACGGGCGTCGGTGTCGCACTGACTTTCCCTCTCAATGCGTTTGCCGGAGTCCTGGAAGGACTGCAGAAGTTTTCCTGGCTGCAACTGGGCAATATCGGCGTTACCTTACTGCGGGCCGTTTTGATTGTCGTCGCTCTAACGAAGGGGGGAGGGCTGTTAGCCATCGGGGCAATCGCGGTCGCGATGAATCTCCTTAGCTATCTGATGTTCACCTGGATGGCGCTTCACCTCTTGCCCATCCGCCTCCGCCTCGAGCGAATCGAGCGGAAGGCGTTTCGAAAGATGGTGAGCTACGGAGTTTTCGCATTCGCGATCCTGGTGGCCGAAAAACTTCGTTTCCAGTCGGATGCGATGGTCATCGGAGCCTTCCTTCCGGCTACTGCCATCACATTTTTTTTCATCGGATCCAGGCTCGTCGACTACTCGAGCTATGCCGTCAGAAGTATGTCCCAAATCTTTACCCCAATGTCGAGCCAGTTCCATGCGGTCGGCGACCTGGTTCGCCTGCAGCGCACGTTTACTGCAGGTAACCAAGCCTGTGCTCTGATAGTTTTTCCCCTGTGCGTCACTCTGGTGATCTTGGGCAAGTCCATCATTGAGGCCTGGGTTGGCGCTCGCTATATGGCGAGCTATTCCGTCCTGTTGTTGTTAATCCTTCCCCGGAGCATCTATCTCGCGCAATCGACATCAAACCGGATCCTTCTCGGGATGGGCCGGCACCGGATGCTTGCGTTCGTTCTGCTGCTCGAAGGGGGAATCAACCTAGTTCTGAGTCTGCTCCTGGTGCGCAGATTCGGCATTGTAGGCGTTGCTTTAGGCACAGCGATTCCGTTGGCCTGTACCAGCCTCTTTTTCCTTCCGCGACATGCCTGCCGTGTTCTGGACATGCCTTTGGGAACATTTCTGAATCGAGCATACTCGCTGCCCCTCCTGTTGTGCGTGCCCCTGGCAGGAGTGCTATTGTTCGCCAAGCATGCCTTTCCAGTTCACAGCTACCTGGGGTTGTTGCCGCAAATCGCCTGCGGGGGAGCAATCTACTATGCCGGGCTAGGCTGCGCCCTGTTGAACGGGGGAATCGGTCAGGCGCGGAGACGTTTGCAAAGCATTTAAAACCGGACTAGGGGCGGGGCGTCGAGGAAAACATTATGGGGCAAGGAAAGGCAGCGTCTAAGTTTGAGACACATGTGAATACTTGGCATGCCAGTCGGGAAATCAAGTTCGGCAGGAAGGTCGGAGCGGTGAAAGCTCTAGAGCTATCTTGGTGATCCAGACGTTTGACAATTTAGAGACAAACCTCGCTCGGGCCGCGTGGTAGCCTTAGAGTCCTACTTTTCAAGTTTGATTCGGCTCTGTATGCAAATGCGAGATTGCGCGAAAGTACGCTCGGCTGCAGGACCTAGCCTGGGTCATGTCATCGTCAGCGGGCCTCGACCTCAAGTTCTTAGGCCAGGATTCAACCAGCGAAAGGCACTCACGTGAAATCGTCGAAAAAGATAGTATTTTTTGTCGCCTCCTTTTCGAGCATCGAAGCCACCGCCCCTCTCGGCATCCTAGCGATCGCAACGCCTCTGCTGGATGCAGGATACGAAATCCGCATCATCGACGCGTCCATCGCACCTGACTACAAGAAACGGATCATGGAGGAAGTGAAGGATGCCCTCTGCTTGGGCATTTCTCTGGTGACCGGACCCATGATTCGCGAGACCGTGGACGTCGCCAGGGCGATCAAGAGGTGGGACCCCGACTTTCCCGTAATTCTCGGGGGTTGGCACCCGTCCCTGCTGCCCAGCCAGACGCTCGAGGCCCCGTACGTGGACATTGTGGTTCGCGCCCAGGGCGAAGAGAGCATGCTCGCCATCGCGGATCGCTTGCGGGACGACGCTCCGCTTGATGATGTTCACGGCATCGGCTTCAAGCGCGATGGCAAACTTCACTTCACCCCCGAACGTCCTTTGAAGAGGATCGAGCAGATGCCCGCTAAGGCCTACCAGCTTGCGGACTTCGATGCTTATGAGAAGATTTGTGGCCGTCGCTGGGCCATGTACGTTTCCAGCCTCGCCTGCCCCTTCAACTGCGCCTATTGCACTAATGCTGGAGTCTACGGGCGCAAGTGGAATGCGCTTCCGGTCGAGCAGGTGGTGGCGGAGACCATCGAATTGACGCGACGTTACCGCCTCGAACTGCTATGGATGGCGGACGACAATTTTCTCGTCGATCTCGACCGGTCGCTGCAGATCGCCGAGGAATTGATCCGAGCCGGCGGGACTTTCAAGTGGAGCATTCAAGCCACCACCAATCTGACCGCCCGTCTTAGCATCGACGAATTGATGCTGCTGCGCCGTTCTGGGCTCCATCAGATCTGTCAAGGGATCGAAACTGCTTCTCCGACCGTAATGAAGCTGATGAACAAGGACTTCCAAGTTCTGGGCGACATTTACCAATCCACCGAGCGTTGCGTGAAGGCCGGCGTGATTCCCTCCTTCAACATCATCTTCGGTTTTCCGGGGGAAGGACCGAAAGAGCGACGTGAGACGGTTAACTTCATGATGGATATCTGCCGTAGATTTCCCGGTGCCGAGTTCTGGACCAATATTTTTACTCCCTATCCCGGCTCGCCAATTTTTCATCGAGCAGCCCAGTTGGGCATCGAGGTGCCGAGCTCGCTCGAAGGTTGGGCGGACTATTTTCCGCGTTACACCGTTCTACCCTGGCTCAAAGGCAGCGATCACCAGCGCGTTCAAACCATGCGAGATTACCTGCGCATCGCCTTCGATCGCGCTCCTATCGCCACCACCGGCCATGGTCGGTTTGCCAAGGCGATTCAGCACCTCACAGCCTACCCCGCGCGGTTGCGCTTGAACTACGATTTCTACAGCTTTCCCATCGAGCTGTGGATCAATCGCCAATTGAAGAACATTGTGAAATTGCCCAAACCGAGCGTTGACGCGAAAAGACTGCAGCCGGAAACAGCGCCGACCTGTACGTAAAGCGCGACGACGCGACATCGTTCTGCGAGACAGCTGCCAAGAAAAGTGCCTCCTGGACCGAGGGAGTGGAACCGACTTCTGCGGAGTCGCCATTCTGGGCCAACTGTGATCGCTTGCATGCATGAATCTCATGGAGAGTCGACACTGTCCCGAAGCTTCGGAAACAGAGACCGCGAAGCCCGTTTCGACCCTGAGGGTCGCGCGACAAGAGGCTGGTTGGTTGCCTGCCGTTGAATGGTTCGCAGTGGCCTTCCTCGCCGCGGCCTTGATCGGACACAGCCTCGTACCGGCATGGGGATCCCTGAAAAGCGAGTTTCCCAATTACTATTTGGCTGCTGAACTGTATCACCGGGGCATTCCGCTCGACCGCGTGTATGAGTGGACCTGGTTTCAGCGCCAGAATGATCACTGGGGAGTGCGGGACGGTCTGGTGAGCTTTGCGCCCAACCCTCCTCCGTCCGTGATGCCGCTGTTGCCGCTCGCGAGATTGCAGCCAATCTCAGCGAAGCGCGTTTGGTTGCTCGGAAGCCTGCTGTTTCTTGCTCTTTCCCTAGGGACTCTGCGTCAGGTGACTTCCCAGAGTTGGCGTCGGCTGATCCTGTTATCGCTGTTGTGTGCTCGTCCCCTAAGCGACGATTTGTTGTTTGCCCGGCCGTATGTCTTCCTCTTGCTTCTTATCTCAGCGGCTTATTATGCCGCCTGCCGAGAACGCTATGGAGTCAGCGGGACGATGTGGTCGGCTGCAGCCGTAATGAAGATCTTTCCTGCTCTATCGGTCCTTCTGTTTCTTCGCGCGCGGAATTGGCGGGCGCTGGCCGGATTCCTGGCGGGTGCGACGACGTTGGTGGCTATTTCGGTCGTGATGTTTGGGGTAGAGGTCCACCAGGTTTTTCTCCGCGAGATTTTGAGCCAAGCCTCGCGAGGCGATTGGCTCGGACCTTATGTTTTGTCGCAGAATTCCTTTATCACGCTGTGGAGTCGTTTATTCCTGCTCGAGCCCGAACTCAATGCTTTTCCTTGGATCAATTCGCCCACCCTGTACGCTTTGGCGCTTGCCCTTACAGTTACGGTCTTGATCCTTGCTTTCTTGCGATCGATCACGGGTGAGAGAACAGCGCCGGCCCGGGGGCTGGGTTGGGCGGCTCTGGTTCCGCTGCTACTGCTGCTCTCGACCACTACGGCTGCGGATCAATCATGTCTGTTGATCTTTACTGCGGTCGTCGGTTTCGATATTCTGCTGGCGACGGGCAACAATAAGAAAGCGCTCGCTGTGCTCGTCCTCTACGTGGTTGCCTGTGCGCCGATGCCAGGCAGAATCTCGAATTGGTTTCCGCTGTACCGCCTTGCGGCTACGACTGCGCTCTACGCACTGTTGTTGTATAGTGCCGGGACCGGCCGCAGAGAACTACCGACGAGGCTCTGGTTGGCTGCCGGCTTGGCCATGGTGGCGATATTGACACTTTACAATCTTCACTCGGTGCAAGACCGGGCGGAGGACTTCAGCAGGCGGCTGCCCACCCCCAAAAACGGATACCGGTTTGCCAATCCTGTGCCCGTAGCGGAGGGAGTGGCATTCACGGAAATGCAGCCCACCAGGTATGGGGCGGTAGTTTTGACCAGGGGAACGTTCTGCCAGATACCTACGTCGGGCGACGTCCTATCGGTCGCCGGCTCTCCGGCCGGCCAGCTCTATGCTGAGCTGACCACCCGGAAGTCCTTCGTGGTGAGGCTTCCCATGGAGCACATCGGATCCGTTCCTCAGGCTCTGACCGAAGGTCAAGACCCGGCGCTATCCTTCAACGGAAAGTGGCTCGCCTTCATCCGTGAAGAGCAAGGAAGAGGGACGGTGTGGCTATTAGCCACCGATTCGAACGATGCCCCGCGAACGGTTCTGTCGAGCGCATACCGACCTCTCGACGTGACGGTTACCGACAATGGCGATGTAATCGCAGCGGCGGGAAATGTGAGCGATCCGCATTTGTTGCTCGTTAGACATGGGAGCCAAGAGGTGACCGCGCTGCCGGCGTTTCCTCATCCCGCGAGATATCCATCCATCTCTCCCGATGGCAAGCGGTTGGCGTTCAGCCGACGGGACCGCGGATCCTGGCACTTGGTCGTAGGCACGCTCGCGACTGCCTACGAGCAACAACTGACGCACGCGGCATGCAATGCCGTCTCGCCCTCCTGGGTGAATGCTCGGACTCTGTTGTACGCGACCGATTGCGGTCGGGGGGTGGGGCTGAGCGCCATTGCCCGCGTCGTTCTCCCCAATTAGACGATGACCGATTTCGTCAAGCACGAAAGACAACCACGCCCGGAGGTTCGGCCTTCGTCTGGTTCTTCGACGATCGACGCTCAGCCGGCCGGCTCTCCAAGCGCGTCCCCGGTTTCGCAATTCTTGCCCCGCTGCTTCTCCTTATTAGGCTACTCCCTGGTCATCGCGGTGCTCCTAGCCGCTCTGCTTGAACTTGCATCCTGGGCAATCTGGTCTCTTCACCCTGTACCCAGGGCAGCAGACCTCGAGAATCAGCCAGGCAGTCCCGTATATGCGGGAGCGGAGTGGGCGCGCGAATTTTGGCAGGAGGAATCCTCACGGCGAACGAAACCCACGGTGTATGTTCCCTTCAGGCTCTGGAGTGTCACCGATTGGCATAGCAACTACATCAACAATGACCAGGGTGTGGGCGGTGTTTGGCGCAGAACCATGAACCCCGCAAACTGTGACCCGGCCAACAGAGTGACCGTCTGGACCTTCGGTGGATCGACCATGTACGGAACCGCCGTGCCGGATTGGGCGACCATACCCTCCTACTTGTCTCGGGAGCTGAACGCTGCACACCGCGACTGCATCGTGGTCTCCAATTTTGGAGTGGAAGGCTATGTGACCGATCAAGAGTTGATCCTGCTCGCGGAGCAGCTCAAGGCCGGCGGGCGTCCCCATGACGTCATCTTCTACGATGGAGTCAATGACGCCTCGCTGGCGTGGGCACCTTCCGGTCGCCCGGTCGCCCATTTCTCGTTCAGCACCATTAAGCATCGGGTGGAGGGCTCTCTTGCGGGAAGGGTCGACTTTCTCGAGAAATCCTACACGGTGCGACTGGCGGCGGACGTCTTGGCACGCTTTCGTCCGGCAACGTCCTTTGCGCCTATGATTGCGAAGTCGCTGCCCTTCGTTGGTACCACGCTGGATAACTACGAGGCGAACCTGCGACTGGTGCGCGCGCTTGGCGCAGCTTACCAGTTCAAGGTCTACTGCTTTTGGCAGCCCATCCTCATTTATGGGCACAAGCCCCTGGCTGCTTTTGAGCAACAAATGGTCACGCGTGACGCCAGCGGAGGCTCGGCCGACAGTGCCTGGTTTATCACGATCGCAGCGGCATACCGGGAGGCGGAGCTCCGAGCCAGCCGGAACAGGAACTTCGTTTTTCTCGGAGGCTTGTTTGATTCGACATCGGAGCCGATTTATGTCGATGAAGCGCATCTCGGTCCTCGCGGAAACGAACTTGTGGCGCAGGCCATTGCGAGCTACATCCAAGCTCATCCCCAGCCTTGAAGATTCCAGGCCCGAGTGCGGCGGGGATGGGACCAGACAGGGACGCGCAGTGCGGTTCGAGTTATCATGGGCGAGGACCGGTTCGTGATAGCAACATAGGCAAACAGGAGGATGACATGGGTGTCGCGAGCGCTGCTCGAACCACCGCGGGTCGTTTGGGAATCGTCGGCGAGTTGTTCGCGTTCTTTTGGGCTAACAAGAGATGGTGGCTTGTGCCGGTTTTAGTCGCCCTTTTCCTGTTCGGTGCGCTCATTATTTTGGCGCAGAGTTCAGCGATTGCGCCCTTCATCTACACTCTGTTCTAGGGTTGCACTGATGATGAAGCGTGCCTGGCACTCCTGGAAACGAATCGCGCAAGCCCTGGGAACGTTTCAGGCTCGAGTACTGCTTACGATCGTCTATGCGCTACTGCTTCTACCCTTTGGTATCTTGGTCCGCCTGTTGTCAGACCCCTTGCGAATGAAGCAGCGCCCCTCGCAATGGCTTGACCCCCCCGCCGAGACCCATGACCTGCCGTGGGCCAAGAGGCAGTGACCGGTGTACGTCCTCGGAGTTTCTTGTTACTACCACGATGCCGCCGCGGCGTTGCTGCAGGATGGAGTGCTCATCGCCGCGGCTGAGGAAGAACGATTCTCGAGGATAAAACACGATTACAGTTTTCCCAGGAATGCAATCCGATTCTGCCTGGATCGTGCCGGAATCCAAGGGAAGGATGTGGACTTCGCAGTTTTCTTCGAGAAGCCTTTCCGCAAATTCGACCGCATCCTGACGACCGCCCTGCAAACTTATCCGCAATCCTGGAAAGTCTTTCGCGAGTCCATGATCGCGTGGATGATCGATAAACTCTGGGTCGGTTCCACGCTTCAGACTGAGCTCGCGATCAGCAAGGACAAGGTGCTGTTCTGCGAGCATCATCTGTCGCACGCCGCCAGTGCCTACTTGTGCTCACCTTTCGAGGAATCGGCAATTCTCACGGTGGATGGCGTGGGGGAATGGGTTACGGCGACCTACGGGATTGGCCGAGGAAATGACATCCGCATGCTAAAGCAGATTGAGTTCCCCCACTCCATCGGATTGCTGTACAGCGCTTTCACCGCATTTCTCGGTTTCGAAGTGAATGATGGCGAATACAAAGTGATGGGCATGGCGCCGTACGGTGTGCCCCGCTACGTCGACGAGGTCTGGAAGCTCGTTCGGCAGAACAGAGACGGATCTTTTTCGCTGGACATGGATTATTTTTGCTTCCATCATTCGGTCGACCGGACCTACAACCAAAAGTTCGTTGCCCTGTTGGGAGAGCCTCGGTCGCCAGGATTACCGTTCTTCACCCAGCAGACCGGTTTCCCCAAGTACTTCGGTACACCCCCGGCAAACTACGATGAACTGTGCAAATTGAACCAGCATTACGCCGATATCGCAGCCAGCATCCAGCGTGTGACCGAGGAACTTCTGTTGAACATGGCGCATCATCTTCACCGCGAGACCGGACTCAAGCGGCTGTGCATCGCCGGCGGTGTCGGCCTGAACAGTGTCGCGAACACTCGCATCCTCAAAGAGACGCCCTTTGAGCAGCTGTTCGTGCAGCCTGCGGCGGGAGACGGTGGCGGCGCTTTAGGAGCCGCTTTGTGGGCCTACAACACATTGCTGGGCAAGCCTCGCAGCTTCACGATGCGGCATGCGTATTGGGGACGTTCCGATTCCGACGCGGAAATCTTTGACTTTCTGCAGCGCAACGCCATTCCATTTCGGCATTTCGAGGATGATAGCGAACTGCTGAACCGAGTGGTGGAGCGCCTGATGCAGGGCAAAGTGATCGGTTGGTCACAGGGGCGCTTTGAATGGG
>JASHSL010000504.1 GCA_030040855.1 Terriglobales bacterium | reverse complement strand
GCGAGCGACGATGGAGGCGCCACCGTAGCCCAGAGCTGCGGCTTCGGCCGCCGCGACCAACCGCCGCATGCGCTCATCGAGATGTCTGGCGATCAACCGGAAGCGCTGCCGGATCGCTCCCTCGTCTACCATTACAGGGACAGCATACACTTGCCATCCCATTAGTTGGGTTACTTATTTTGTTACAATCTCTTAGCTGTGAAATGCGCCTTCGCATCGGGTCGCGATATCGTTGGCTGGCGGCGCGTCCAACAGAAGCGCACTGCTGCCCAAGGATATCATCCGCGAGTCACCGGACCCGCCCGCCTACGGCACTGGCCAGATGAGGATGCCTCGCTCAGTCGGGCAGGCCAAGGAACAACTATCCCAAGCAAACGGGCACGACATTGCCAGGCTTGACATGAGAAAATTGCCCAGCTTCATGACGCTCGTCTCTCGACCCCGACGCAGGTTTCTCTCACGACTGGCAGGCGCGATGGGACTATTGGGACTCTGCGAAGGTGCGCTTGGCCAATCGGGCGCAATGGGTTCGGGCCGCGACGTCTACGATGTGACCGTGTTCGGGGCGCGCGGGGACGGTAAGACCTTGGATACGGCGGCTATCAACCAAGCTATCGCAGCCGCCGCAGCTGCTGGCGGAGGCACGGTCACCTTCCCGGCCGGGACTTATCTGTCTTATTCCATCCGGCTGAGGAGTAACGTCGGATTGAAGCTCGCGCCCGGTTGCACCTTGGTGGCCGCTGAGGGCAACGGCTATGACGCCGCGGAATCCAATCAGCCCTGGGAAAGCTACCAGGATTACGGACACAACCACTGGCACAACAGCCTGATCTGGGGGGAACAGCTGCATGATGTTTCGATTTCCGGCCCGGGAATGATCTGGGGAAGGGGCTTGAGCCGCGGCGAAGGCCCGCCGCCACTAGCCGAAACCCCAGGCGTCGGAAACAAGAGCATCGGATTGAAAAACTGTCGCAACGTCGTGCTTCGGGATTTCTCCATTTTGCATGGAGGACATTTCGGAATTCTGGCCACCGGGGTGGACAACCTGCGCATCGAAAACCTCGAAATCGACACTAATCGCGATGGCATGGACATCGATTGTTGCCGCAATGTTCACATCTCACATTGCAGCGTCAACTCGCCCTGGGATGACGCCATCGTGCTGAAGAGCTCCTATGCGCTCGGTTTCGCCCGTTCGACGGAGATGGTTATGATCAGCGACTGTCTAGTGACCGGCGGCTACGAAGAAGGAACACTGCTCGATGGCACATTCAAGCACTTTGATCCTCATCGGAAGCTCGAACCCTATGCCGAGGAGTGGCGCACCGGGCGCATTAAGTTTGGAACTGAATCGAATGGCGGGTTCAAGAACATCACGATCGCCAATTGTGTGTTTGATAGCTGTCACGGGCTGGCAGTGGAAAGCGTGGATGGCGCCCAGGTCGAAAATATCGCCATCACGAACCTGACGATGCGTGAGATTTACGACGCACCCATTTTTATCCGCCTAGGATCCCGCATGCGCGGTCCGACTGGCGCCGCCGTGGGCGTCATTCGCCGCGTGCTGATCAGTAACGTCGTGTGCACGAACGCAGCTTCTCCTATCTGCTCCATCATTAGCGGTATCCCGGGACACAAGGTGGAAGACGTGCGCTTGAGCAACATCGTCATTGAACATGAAGGTGGCGGGACAGCGAAGCAGGCGAGGATCCGTGTTCCAGAGAAAGAAGGGGAGTACCCGGATCCGGACATGTTCGGCCCCATGCCCGCCCACGGTTTTTTCCTGCGTCACGTGCGAGGAATCGACATGGACGGAATCCAGATCATGACCCGCAACCGGGACGAGCGCCCCGCATTTGTACTCGAGGATGTGGAAATTGCTAACTTCACGCGCCCGCAAGTACCGGTCGTTGCTGGAGTACCGCTATACACGCTGAGCGGGGTCGAGCACTTTCGACTGCGCGATAGTGCACAGCTGCCCGATATGAATCTCGAACAGGTAGCCCATCAAGAGATCCTGCCAAAGTGACGCTGCCATAAGTGCGCCAAGCTATGGGAAGAGGCTCTTTCCCGATGACATGCCTATTCTCTTGTTCCTGCGGTAAGAGCAACGAGCTGTTTGGGCACGTCGTAGCCTTCCAAGCGCAAGCCGGGCTTGTGACCCGCGAGCAGAGAGTTGTCGAACCGGGCGTCGAGAGCGCGAGCTTCATGCGGAAATAAAGTGATGTAATTATCGTCATAGCGGATCGGCAGAACCTCCTCGCCGTCAGCACCCTTGGTGATTTCGGCACGCACGAAGAAAGCGATGTGGTCGGATGCGTTGGCGAGCTTGATTTGCACCCGAGTTTCCTGATTCGCCTCCGTATAATAGTCGCCGGATGCAACCACGCGCGCAGCGGGCATAGCATTCAAGGCCGACATGTCCCCCAGTTGTGCCACCTTCGTCGCAAATTGATCCTCGTCGCCGGGGGGGCCGATGTCGTCATCCATTTTCGATTTCCAGTAGACATTTTCCGCCAAAACCTTCCCCTCCGCGTCCGTCATTTGGCAGCGGACAAAGTAGACGGTGCTGAGACCCGGTATGCGACCCACACTCAACGCTTCTACCGACGAACTAGGGGGTACTTTCAAATTCCTGATTTGGGCAACGTATTTCTGCGTGCCGTCCAGGTTGTAAAAGCGAACGCTGACGCCCACATCATTCAGCGGATCAATTTCCTGGTTGACGGCGTAGGTGTGCGCTGTGCTTCCGTCGCCCGTGGCGTAGTAGTCCCAAACGACACTCACCGGCTGTAACGCCTTTTTTGCGCCAAAATAACCTCCGCCCTGCTTGAAGTAATAATCGAAGAGATGCCCGAAGAAGGACGGCCAGTGATTGTTCAGCATCCAATATATGACCATTTTGCGGTTGAACCAATGCGTCGCATAGGCTTCGTACTTCGCACGTGCATCTTCATAGTAGGCTAACTGCGCCTTTTTCGATAATTCCTCGACACCGGTGGAAGGGCCGTAGCGTTTCTCGAGTACCTTGGTGGCGTTTTCCAGCGTGTTATTGCCCTCGTTCGCGCCAGCATGAAAGTACCAATCGTCGTTGATCGGCCACAGCCTGTCGGCCGGAATGAACTTCTTGAGGCTCTCGAGGGGAGGAATGATCTCATTATCTCCCTCTTCGGCCGAAGACCCGCGCGCTGGTCCATATTTCTCACCAAACCAATAATTTGGCGGGCGCCACACATAGGGTCCGGCCATCTGAATTCCACTCCAGAAGCGGTTCTCGTGGGAGACAGTGTCCACAATTGCGTTCTGCCAGTGCAGCTCCTTCAAGATGCCCTGGTAATCCCTCAGCAAGGGGTCAGGAGGCAACCCGTCGCTGCCATTCGCCCACAAAACCACTGATGCGTGCGAACGCAATTCCCGCAAACGGGCACGCAGGCTGGCGCGCGCCACCCACTGATCCTCGGCGCTCCAGGAATCCCATTGTTCCCATTGCCCGCAACACATCCAGCCCAGCATGACCGGCACTCCTTCCCGGTCCGCCCGGTCGAGCATGGTGTCGTCCGCGATCTTCAGTTCCCACCGAAGCAGATTGAGCCCGAGATCTCTCACATAGAGCATCACGGCTGCATCCCGCTGAGGGTCATTGTTAAAGAGCAAGTCGGGCGTGTAGACCGCGCCACGAATGAGGTAGTCCCGCCCATTGACCTGCAGGTAGAAATTGCCGCCGCTTCCAATCTCGGGGAAACTTGTATCGGAGTCGCGATGCTGGGTAATCTTGCGGATCCCGAAGTCGATGTCCTCGGAATCAGAAACCTCTTCGTTGACCTTGAACTGCAATCGCAAGTGATAAAGATTTGGCTTGCCCCAGCGATAAGGCCACCACAGATCCGGGTCACGGACCAGGAGTATTGGAAACCTATCAGGCGAAAAAGAGATTTCTTTGGTCTCGTTAGGAACGAGAAAGACCGGTTGCTCGAACTGGATTGTCGCTTTGCCGGGTCGTGAAATCTCCCCGGACAAGGTTCCCGAGACCGGCGTCGCAATGTGATTGCTCAGATCACAGTACACCGTCAGCGAGGCCGGCGCTATTGCCGGGAGCGGCAAATCGGTCACAACATAAGGATTACGAATTGCGACCGGGCCGGTACTGCTGAGATACACACGTTTCCAGACTCCGGCGTTACGGTCGGGAGGAAATGAGAAAGCCAGGTTCCTCTGCGCATCGTGGAAGCCAATATATTTCCAGTTCAGCCAGTCATGCCACGTGTCTCCTAGTTCGACGATGCCCTCTCCAGGGATCGCTCGTTCTGGAGCAATCTTTAGCGCCACGACGTTTTCCCCGCCCGGGCGAACGAGCTTTGAAACATCAAACTCAAAGCTGTTATACATGCCGACTACTTGTGATCGGTTCGCCACTTCACGGCCATTCATCCAGACGTCGGCGCGATAACTAATGCCTTTGAAGATAAGCGAATATACCGTTCGGCCCGGCGGGGCTGTAAAGGTTGTGCGATACCACCAATCGCGTTTCCAGAGATCTCCAGGCATACGCAGATTCGTGCCGTAGTAGAGATCCTTATATACACCGTCGTCCTCCAGCACCTGCAACACGGTTGCCGGCATGCGGCGCACAGGATACCAACCTGAAACATCGAAATTAGGCAACGAGACGGATGCATCCTGGTCGGAAATTTGGTCGGCAGCAATGATGTGCCATCCATTCTCGAGTTCGACCAGGTTGGGTGAGGAAATGCCGGAGCCGGAGCTAGCGAGCATTGAGGAATGCCTGGAAGAAGAATGCGCTGCGGTGCCGGCTGCGGCCACAGCCGACGTCAGGATCGTGACCACTGCTACAAACCTCAGCTGGCCATAGACCATATCATGAGAACTCCGGTTCTACGTAACTGCAAGACGGTCCCATATTCTCGGAGAAACCGATCCTGGCAATAGTTCGGGTCGAATCGACAGGTAAGGATCGACCGCCCACCTCAGACATCAGCGGGCGTCGGCAAATGCCCAAGGAAACCTTTACTCCGGTTGTAGAACTAGAGGCCGCTCCAGCCGGAAGCGGAGAATCGTCTCAGCTGGAACTTTCACTTTCTTGCCACGAGTAAAGAGCTGAGTGAGAAATCCTCCGCCAGCACCAGTGCCCGCACCAATCGCGGCCCCCTGCCCCCCGCCGAGTATCGCGCCTACCAGCGATCCAATGGCTGCGCCCCCGCCTAACAACTCGCCGGTGCGCTTGTTCTTGCCGAAGTCTCTAGAATTCGACTCTTTTACGTCCGACGTAAACACGCGATGTACCTTACCGTTGATCGTCACGTCGTCAAGGTCAAGAACAAGGTCGGGCGACCCTATGCGACCCTTCGACTCCGACAGGATCAGTAACTTTGCAGGCGAATGCGCCGGAATTCCGGTACCCCCGGAAACGTCATTGACCGCTGCTGTCACCTCGGCATTAAAGAGCTGCCCCGGAGAAGCATTGTCAGAGTCGATGGCCTCGTTGGTGCGAATCTCAATTTCCGTTCCGCTGGCGATAACTCTTGCCTCCTTCGGCGGAACTGATTCCGAATTCGCGACCTCCGCCCTGCTCAACACCAGCGACTCTATGTCCCGCCGCGGGAACTGGTAGAGAATGCCCATATTGTCTCGGAATGACAGCGGTTCCGGACCCGTGTACTTGCCGGAATAGACCTTTCCGTTGCGCAGGGTTACCGTATCGTTGGTTGGAGTAAACACCAGAGACTGAACCTCACCCAAAGGAAACGTGTACTGAATGCCGCTGGCGTCGGTGAACGAGATCGTGCCTCCCCCCGTTGCATCGAGGAAACGTCCCGAATAGCTCGCTCCGTTCCGAGTGATCACGATGTCCGCACCAACCGCGACAACCATGGCTAGAATCATCACGATACATAGCCCACCATGGCTCAGTTTGGTCCTCTGCCTCATGCGACACCTTCCTGAGTTGTCCGCCAACCGTTTGCCCGTCCTTCGAGTCCACTCCCCTCAGGCCGCCCGACGCCGGATCGTAACGTTCGCAAGCTCCAAGCGTGCCCGTAAGATCTGCAGCAGGTGGGCGCGAGTTACAATTCCCAAAATCCTGCCATCCGACATGACCGGAAGCTGGTGAACATCTTCCCGGCCCATTATTTCCAGGGCCTGGGAAGCCGGCATGTCGGGTGAGATGCTATGAATTTTGTCGGCTGGGCGCATGACGTCGCCGACCCTCCGCACCGGCCAGTCCTTTGGATCTACTTCGCGGATCTCATTGGGAGTTATGAGCCCGAGCAGACGGCCGCCTTGCGCCACTAGAAAGCATCGTCGGCCGGAGCGGAGTAATTGCTCGTGAACGAAGACCTCGAGCGAGGTATTCGGGTCCACGGACTGGTAGTCGCTAGACATAACGTCTTTCACCCGCAAACCGCGGAGAAGGCTTCCTGTCTGTACCTGCAGGTACGTAGCCCCGGCTGCCTGCAAAAGGAACCAACCGATAAAAGCAATCCACAGTCCTCCCAGGCCCGACCCCTGGAAAAATTGCAGAATCCCGAGACCGATAAACACAACTGCGATCGCCTGGCCGACGCGGGCGGCCAGGCGGGTCGAGCGTTCGGCGTCGCCCATCGCCCACCATAGAACCGCTCGCAGTACGCGCCCACCATCGAGCGGAAAGCCCGGAATCATGTTGAATGCGCAGAGGGCGAGATTGATGTAGCCAAGCCACACTAGAAGCGCCGTGCCTGGCGTTGCCGGCGCAGTCCGTGGGACCCATCCGGAAAGCCAGGCTAGGCCGAGCAGGATTAGACCGAGGATTCCGCTGGTGAAAGGCCCGACAATCGCCATCCAAAACTCCGTCTTGGCGTCTGAGGCTTCTTTCTCGATCTGGGCCACGCCACCCAGCAAGAACAAGGTGATCTTGTGAATCGGCAACCCGCGCGCTTTTGCAACGACCGCGTGCGACAACTCGTGGGCAAACAGGCAAGCAAAGAAAAGCACACCCGTGATAATGGAAATAGTCCAAACCAGGGGTTCACTCCAGCTACGGTTCTCGGTATGGAATTGCGCCACCAGCGAAAATGTGATGAGTAGCGCGATCACAAGCCAGCTGTAGTGCAAACCGAGTTCAACCCCGAATACCGTGCCAATCTTGATCTGGGATTTCATATTGTGGACTGCCGCGTTCCTTCAATACCGATGAGGCGTTACACAATTCCAGCCAACCTGAACATCTTACATCTTTCGACGCACGCAGATACTGAGTTTGGCGGAAGGCAACTTTGGGCCTTTCCATACCCGTACAAGTGGACTTGCGCACCGGGTTCTTGGGCAGGAGCTCATTAGGAGCCTCTCTGGCTCGACTGTGGCCCACCCTTCCTTCGGGAGATTTCCCGGCCCCCCACTCTAAATTCGTCTGGCAAATCACGTACAATTACGTCTCGTTGTTCGGCTTAGGCAAGCCACTTTTAAGACGGTCAGGTAGCGGGAGAGCCGTCGTGACGCGGAACTGTTCCATCGGAAAAATCATGATGGTGTTGCCGTTGGTTTTCTTGACGCTTTCGACTTCGCCTCTGCTGTTTGGGCAAACGACCGGGGGTGTGGACTCCAAGAGTCAAGCCACCTCTGCTTGGGGCACACTGGTAGACGGTTTCTTTGCTCAATATTTCAAGTTGAACCCCACACAAGCTACCGCTACGGGCTTCCATCAGTACGACTCCAATTTGGAGGATTACTCCCGTAGAGGCATTGATAACCAAATCGCGCTTGCGAAGGAGTATCTCCGGCGGCTGCAGGCATTTGACAGCAATCCGTTGCCCTTGGTGGAGCGTCAGGACTACCAGTTGGTAGTCAACAACCTGAAATCGACATTACTGGAACTCGAGGATATCCGGAGCTGGGAGAAGAATCCGGATCGTTATTCGAGTGGCCTTACGCAAAGCGCCTTCCTGATTATGTCTCGCAAGTTCGCGCCGCCGGAAACGCGACTGCGGTCGTTGGTTGAGCGCGAGAAGGCGATGCCCGCAGTACTTGCGGCGGCGAAGGAAAATCTTAAGAATCCGCCTCGGATTTACACAGAGGTGGCCATTGATCAACTGCCGGGGATTGTTAGTTTCTTCCAAAAGGACGTTCCCGAAGCCTTCACTGCAGTGAACGACCAGCAATTGCTCTCTGATTTTCGCAATAGCAACATGGCAGTCATCGCGGCTTTGCGAGATTACGAAACCTTTCTCAAGGAGAGTTTACTGCCTCTCTCCAAGGGCGACTTTCGAATTGGCGCAGAAAACTATCGGCAGAAGCTGTTGTACGACGAGATGGTGGATATCCCAGAAGATCGCTTGCTGCAGATTGGCTATGAAGATCTTCGACGAAATCAACAGTGGTTTGCGAAGGTTGCTAGGCAAGTCAATCCTCAGAAAACACTGGATCAGATTAAGATCGAGCTGCAACACGACCATCCCGCACCCGACCACCTGCTGCAGACTTTTCGGGATGATTTGGCGGGCATTCGGCAATACATCGTAAACCAGCAAATTGTGACCATTCCCTCACCCGTGCCGCCCATCGTGGAAGAGACTCCTCCGTTTGCGCGGGCACTGACTTTCGCTTCGATGGATACCCCCGGCCCTTATGAAACCGTCGCCAAGGAGGCTTTCTTCAATGTCACGTTGCCGGAGCAGGATTGGCCAAAGGCGAGAATCGAATCATTCATGGGACAGTTCAATCGGGCGACGATGATCTCTGTCGCTGTACATGAAGTCTATCCCGGACACTACGTACAGTTCTTGTGGGTTCCTTCCGCTCCTTCCAAGGTGCGGAAGTTGTTAGGTTGTGGATCGAACGCCGAGGGCTGGGCGCATTACAGCGAGCAGATGATGCTCGACGAAGGATACGGGAACGGTGATCCCAAGCTGCGGCTTGGCCAGTTGCAGGATGCCCTGTTGCGGGATGCAAGGTACATCGTTGGAATTTCCATGCATACGGGAAAAATGACCTTTGACGAAGCGGTGCAGTTTTTCCAGACGGAGGGCTACCAAACCCAATCCGTCGCCGAAGTCGAAGCTAGGCGGGGCACCAGTGATCCTACCTATCTGGTTTATACCCTCGGAAAGTTAGAGATTATGAAGCTCCGCCAGGACTACCAGCAGAAAATGCGGGAGGGGTTCAGCTTGCAGCAGTTCCACGACACATTTCTCCGGCAGGGCTTTCCGCCCATCAAGATCGTACGGGAGACCATGCTGGGAGATGAGGGCCCCACGCTTTGATCGGCCTGATGGACTGGCCATGGGAATCCAAACACGCAGCCTCAACCGCCGTATCACCGTGCGCCGATCCGGAGCGCCGAATCCGGAGGGAATGTGCGTGGTCTATTGGATGCAGCGGCTCAGCGAGCACTGGACAATCCGGGGCTCGACGAGCTAGGCAAACCAGTTGTGACTTTTCTTGCGCTCGTCGCCTTCTATCCCCATGCCAATCTGCGTCACTATCGATCCTTCAACTTCGAGCCGCGCTCGAGTTCATAGAACAGGTTGTTCTCCTCGGCTGCCGGCGTATCCGCGATCTCGGCCGCTTCCGTCCCGCTACCATGCAGCGAACGCAACTTCCCAAAACGGCATGCTAGCGAGCAGACAGATGCAAAACAATTCCTCGCTTGTATGAACCAACATTCTCCGAGGGCGCTTGGCAGGGCCTCTCGCTACCAGAGACTGCAAGCTGCACGTGGCCAATCTGCGGCTAAGCCTCAGCATCTCGTAATCTTAGGAGAGGCATATTGGAGACATGTCGTACCGAAAGATGCCTACGACGCTCCGGCTGCTATTTGCGCGACCAAACGCCACCTTTTAGTATCTAAACAATTCGGTCAGCGATGCTGGTCGGCTTTGTCTAGGCCCCCAGACTGGAAGCCTCATGCCTAAGCCAATTCTGCTCAGTGTGGATGACGACTCCGATGTATTGCGGGCGATTGAACGTGATCTCCGGTCGCACTACGGAGCCGAATATCGAGTCATCGGAAGCGATTCTCCGCAAGCCGCGCTCGACCTGCTCAAACAGCTCAAAGTGCGGAATGATAGCGTTGCACTGCTGCTGGCCGACCAGCGGATGCCCCGAATGAACGGCATCGAATTCCTCCAGGAAGGGATGCAAATCTTTCCCGATGCCAAGCGGGCGCTGTTAACCGCCTATGCAGATACCAGTGCCGCAATTAGTGCGATCAATGAAGCTAACATCAATTATTTCTTCATGAAGCCGTGGGATCCGCCGGCTGATCACCTCTACCCTCAGTTGGATGACTTGCTCGAGGATTGGCGGGCATCATACCACCCAGCCTTTGTTGGCATACGAGTCCTCGGCACGCGTTGGTCGCCTCGATGCTACGAATTGCGCGATTTCCTGGCTCGCAATCAGGTCCCGTATCAATGGATCGACGTTGAGCTCGCCGCCAACGATCCCGAGACCAAGCGCCTTCTAGAGATTTTGGGACCGGAAGCGGCCAGCCTTCCCGTCGTGTTGTTTCCAGACGGAACCAAGCTTCTGAAAAGCGGGCCGGTAGAGGTCGCCCAGAAGGTGGGGCTACGCACACGCGCGCAGACGGACTTCTACGATCTGGCAATCATTGGCGGAGGTCCCGCCGGCTTGGCGGCCGCAGTCTATGGTGCTTCCGAAGGCCTGCAAACCGTGATGATTGAGCGCGAAGCTCCTGGTGGTCAAGCCGGAATGAGCTCGCGCATCGAAAACTATCTTGGATTCCCCTCCGGGCTCAGCGGAGGGGACCTTGCTCGACGCGCAGTGGCACAGGCCCAACGCTTCGGAGTGGAAATTCTGTCGCCGCAAGAAGCTGTGAGCCTCCGCACGGAAGGGTCGTACCGCTTCCTCAAGCTCGCCGATGGAAGCGAGATCTCTTGTCATGCCTTGTTAGTGGCGACCGGGGTGCAGTGGCGCCAGCTGGAAGCTCCTGGCGTCGACAGGCTCCAGGGGGCTGGAGTTTACTACGGCGGCGGTGCGACCGAGGCGCTTTCCTGCAAGGGCGAAATCGTCTACGTGGTCGGCGCGGCGAATTCAGCGGGTCAAGCTGCCATGCACTTTGCCAAATACGCCGAGAAGGTGGTACTTCTCGTGCGTGGAGATGGCCTCGATAGAACCATGTCGCAGTACTTGATCGACCAAGTCCATCAGATGCCGAATATTCAGACCTGGACCCACGCCAGCGTGGCCGAGGTGCACGGCGAAACGCGATTAGAAGAGATTTCCGTGCTGTGCTCCGACACGGGCAAGGTGGAGCGCGTGCCAGCCAGCGCCATGTTTATCTTTATTGGAGCGCTTCCGCGAACCGACTGGCTGGCCGGCATCCTCGAAAGGGACGACCGTGGATTTCTTCTGACCGGGCCCGATCTCATGCGAAACGGAGCGCGCCCCAAGGGATGGACGCTCGATCGAGATCCGTTTCTGCTGGAAACCAACGTTCCCGGTCTGTTCGCGGTCGGCGATGTGCGGCATGGCTCGGTGAAGCGAGTGGCTTCGGGCGTAGGCGAAGGCTCTGTCGCGGTGCAGTTCATTCATCAATATTTGAGCAAGGTCTAAATGGTGACTCCGTCGGAATTGGTGCGCCTGCCGGCGTTTGCGGATTTGCCTGAGGACCAGCTTGCCTGGTTCCTCGGCCAGTCGCAAGAGCTGAATTTAAAGGCCGGGGAAGTCTATGCACGGCTAGGCGATCCAGCCGAAGCCATGTTTGTACTTCTCGAAGGAGAATTCGAGTGGCGAGGTGAACTCGGCGGTGAAACCGTCGTGCTTGCGGGCAAGGCGGGCGACGTAACCGGGGCCCTGCCCTTTTCTCGGATGAAGAACTTCACGGTGACTGGAAGAGCCGTCAGCGAGGGCCGCCTCCTGCGATTTCCTGCCTCGTTGTTTCCCGAACTCATTCAAAAAATGCCGGAATTAGCCAAGCGGTTGGTGGGCCTAATGTCGGACCGCATCCGCGAGGCTACGCGCCTTGAGCAACAGCGGGACCGACTCGCGGGTTTAGGAAAGCTCTCTGCCGGGCTTGCCCACGAGCTGAATAATCCTGCTTCGGCCGCCAAGCGGGCGGCGGCGCAGTTGCGCGAAACCTTGCATCGCATCAAGGAGGCGAGCCATGAACTGGGCCGCCGGGAACTGACTCCGGCCCAGAAGTCGGAGATCGAAAAGCTGGAATCTTCGTTCACGCAGCGAGATGAACCCCCGCCGGACGCACTTACGATCAGCGACCTGGAGGATCAAATCGATTCTTTACTCCGCAGTCATGGACAAGATGATTTGTGGCAGCTGGCCGGAGAGTTGGCGCGTCGAGGCATCAAGCCTTCGGGGCTCGAGTCGTTGTTCGAGACCCTTGACGCAGGTACCGCGCGAGCCGCACTGGTTCGAATCGCAGCTTCTCTCGAGATTGCCAGCCTGCTC
>JASHSL010000503.1 GCA_030040855.1 Terriglobales bacterium | reverse complement strand
TACAGCGACGATCACAACACGGTGGTCGCCGAAGTCAAAGGCTGCTACTACCCCGTCCCGGGTGTGCGCGCCCATCAGATCCTGGCGAAGCAGCCGATTCGGGTGGGCGACCGGGTCGATGCCGTGGTCGACACCAAGATCCGCCAGTCCACCATGCGCAACCACACGGCGACGCACCTGCTCCACGCGGGCTTGCGCGAAGTGTTGGGAAAGCATGTGAAGCAGGCGGGATCGCTGGTGGCGCCCGATCACCTGCGTTTTGACTTCGCCCACTTTGCCTCCGTCGATGAGGAAGAGCTCAAAGACGTCGAAGACCTAATCAACCGAGAGGTTCTGCGCAACGATAAGGTCGAAGTCATCGAGAACGTGCCGCTCGAGGTGGCAATCCACGAATACAAGGCCATGGCGCCGTTCGGCGAAAAGTACGGCGACCGGGTTCGCGTCATCCGGATCGGCGATTTTTCAACCGAACTGTGCGGCGGCACCCACACCGCCGCCACCGGGGAGATCGGGCTGATCAAGATTCTGAAAGAGGGCAGTGTGTCTTCCGGCGTGCGTCGTGTCGAGGCAGTGAGCGGCGAAGACTCCTTGCACCACTTCCAGAGAGACCACGAGCTCGAAAGTGTGGTGGCAAGCTTCGTCCGTCCGTCCGCTTCACCAAGGACCGTCCAGGCACCGGCTGCCGCCGGAGAGAGCCTAGGCTCGCCCGCCGAAGCCCTCAAAGCCGAGCTTGAACGAAAAGACTCGGAGCTCAAGCGCCTGCAGCGTGACCTCGACCAGGCGCGCATGAAGTCGGCTGCGTCGAGCGTAGCTTCAGTCGGCGAGAAGATCAAAGATATTCGCGGAGTGAAAGTCCTGGCCCATCGGGTGGATAATCTAGACCGCCCGCAGATGCGCACGCTCGTCGATCAGCTTCGCCATAAGATCGGCTCCGGCGTGGTGGTGCTCGGCTCGACCACGAATGGTAGCGTCTCCCTGATTGTCGGCGTCACCAAGGATTTAACCAGTCGTATCCAGGCGGGGAAGGTGATTGGCCCGGTGGCGCAGCGGGTCGGGGGAAAAGGCGGCGGGAGGCCGGATCTGGCGGAGGCGGGCGGGAAGGATCCAGGCGCCCTCGATTCTGCTCTGGAGACGGTTTATGCGGTAGTCGAGGGTTTGCTCGGACATTGAAGAGGTTGTGGATTTTCACTTCTGCGTCTTCGCGATTGTCTGCCTTGGTGAGCGGGGCGGGCAAGCGCCTCCCTCGCTACCGGCTAGCTTCTCCATTGCAAACGTACGGCGCTCGTCATGGGGTGCCGCATGGCCGTGCCGCTCCGCTTGGCCTCGAGATAGGCTTCTTTGATCTGGAAGTACCACTTCGCCGGGCGGTCCGCGTCATCGATCAACATCAAATGAGGCTTGTACTTCAGGCCTTCGGATTGCTTTTCCATCGTCCGACGGTCTTGCTCCAGGAACTTGGCAAAGAAGAACTTCAATAACCTAGAGCCAAACGGTAGCCAGGGAAAGACGTTATATTTCGCGACCACGTCAATGCGGCAGCGATCCCGGGTCACCGGGGTTACCGTAGTCAAGCTGGCGAACCAATAGGGTCCGGCGCGAATCGTTTCGTAGCGCTGGTTGGGCAGCACAAAATCGATGGTCGTCGTGATCGAGTCCGTGTCGGCATACAGCCGCAAGAGCTTATAGGGCGCACTGTTCGAGCTGGGCGTGTGGGCACTCATGCGGAAGCCCAGCGGGATGGGCTCGAAGTCTTTTTGCTTCTGGTGAATGCTCTTCCGGGTCCGCCACCACCAAGCTCGGTGGACGAAGGGACCGTGAGCCGGATCCATCAGTCCGATGATGCCGTGATCCACGGTCGCGGGAAGGTCGGCCGTCAGGTAAGCCATCTTGAACTTCTCCCCAAAGGTGGGGACGCGCGGCACGGGGATGGGGGGCTCACCGGCTTTGGTAAAGCCGGCTCCCGCAGGCGGCGGATCCGGGACGAACACCCAAAGATAGCCGTCCTCATCTTGGCAGGCGTAGCTGCCCGCGTAAATGCGATCGATCTTCAAAGGCTGGTCGGAAGTGAGGGAGGGTATGTGCCGGCATTGTCCGCTAAGCGCCTCGAACTTCCAGCCATGATAGCTGCATTCGAGTTCCGTGCCATCCCAGCGACCGTAGGAAAGCGGCATGCCCCGGTGGGGGCAGGCGTCGTAGAGAGCGAAAGGCCGTCCCCTCGCGTCGCGTCCGAGGACAAGGGGCGTCTCTAGCAGCGTGATTTTATCGAGGCGGTTCGGAGTCAGCTTTGCGCTCGGCATGGCACGATACCAAAAGCCGAAGAGCATCAAAGCGTCGAGCGGGTGGTGCTGAGAAAGGTTCGCTGCGGCATTCACACAGTCTCAACCTATCATACTGTGGAGACCGCAGTCGGCCGGCACCGCCCTTGCGGCGGTTTCCCGCCCGGCTTGCCGCCTCGGGCCCGAGTTTGCTCCACCCTGGCGACGTTACCAAACGGTCTAATTGTCTGCTGATCAACAGCTTACACGGATTACCTTTGATGGTTCTATACCCGTTCGGCAGATTGCCGCCGGAGCTGGGGAACCCTATAATCGAACCACTCCGGGCATTCTGCGTGCCTCTACCGCTATGGGAAAACGCCTGCAAATCGTGGTACTGGCCGTAGTGGTGATGACCTTTGTTCCATGTCTGCTGGGCATGCAGGCGGAGGGCGGGTCCGACTCCATCATCACCCCGACCACCGACGATTCCGGCCGCACGATTTACGTCAACGAGCTGGCCCCGGCGCGGACCGGCCAACGGTCTCCGGCTGCTGGGCAGCAGAGTTCGCTAATGTTCTGGAGCGTGACGGACCACCGCTGGAAGCCGATCCCGTCGGCGAACGTGCGTGCGGCCCGCTCGGCCGCAGCCGAGGTCAACCAGTATCTCGGTTCGCAAGAACGTTCCGCAAGCAACGCCCGGCCGAGCTTTCCGCAAGCCGTGTCGCAGGGCGAGATCGATCTTGCCATCGAGCAGGCTGCCCGGCGGCACAATGTGGATCCCAACCTGGTTCGCGCCGTGATCAAAGTAGAATCGAATTTCAACCCCAATGCAGTTTCTCCGAAAGGCGCCATGGGCTTGATGCAGCTGATGCCCCAGACCGCGCGCCGGTTGAACGTCTCCAACCCCTTCGACCCGCTAGAGAACGTGGATGCCGGCGTGCGCCAGTTGAAGCTGCTCATGGAGAGCTACGGAGGCGATGTGAAGCTCACCCTGGCGGCCTACAACGCTGGTCCAGGAGCGGTGGCGCGCAGTTCAGGCGTGCCGCATATTGTTGAGACACGCAACTACGTCAGGCGGATCACGCAGCTCTATTATGGCGGATTCGACTCCGGGGGCCGGCTGTTTGGCGGCCCCGTCCATGAACCGATTCACGTGCAACGAGATTCGCGAGGCGTGCTTTACATAAGCAACACCGACTGATCGCACGGCATCGCAGGTTCCTAAACCACGGTCGTAACATCAAGGCGCTCACGGGCCTTACATTGAAGAATCCAGGTCCAAGAGGATGTGCGCTGGGTTCAGGTGCGGCTCTTCTCGTGCTGCACTTGGCTTTGCCCCTGAATGCGCACCCGCGCCGCTCCCCGGCTTGGGCAACCTCGCAATTCTCCTCTGCCCAGCATCTCGAACAGATGCTCGAGGCGCGGCCTCGACGAGAACTGGTGCGAGCTGATTATCTCGAGGTGATCAGCGCCTACCGTCGGGTGTACTTGGAATGTCCCTCGTCGCCCAAGGCCGCCCCCAGCGTGTTTGCCGTTGCGCGCTTAACGGAAGCCATGGGCAGGCATTTTGAGGATGAGGAAGTCCTGCGCTCGGCGCTGCAGCAGTACGAATTTCTGCGCCGACAATATCCCGGCAGTCCGTCGCGATTCGCCGCCTTATTCCACATCGGGGAGATCTACAAAGATCTCCAGGAGCGGACCCGCGCCCAGCAAACGTTCCAAGAGTTCCTGCGCCGCTATCCGCGAAACCAATTTGCCGAAGACGCACGCCAGGAACTTGCGCAATTGGCGGCGAAATCCGAATCGGCAATGAGCGCAAACTCCGAAGAAGTTGTTCCCTCTCGGGCTACCGAGGAGAGTGAGAACCAAACGGAGGAGGATTCAGGCCGCCCGACAGATGGGAACCGGGGGCAGCTGGTCCGGGTCACGGGAATTCGCTCTTGGTCGACTGCCGAGGGCACCGGGGTGGCCATCGAATTGGAGGGCCGGGTCGAGTATGATTCCCAAAGGATCGATCATCCCGATCGAGTGTTCTTTGACCTCTTCGACACCCTTTTGGATCCTGCGCTCGTCGGCAAGAACTTCGATGTACCGCAGGGTCTTGTCAAGCGCATCCGTGTTTCCCAGTTTAAGCCACGCCAGGCACGGATCGTGCTCGAAGTGGAAGGGGATCTAGATTTCCAGACCCGGTTGTTGTCGAGTCCAACGCGTTTGGTGGTCGAGCTGCGCACTAAGCAGTCGACGACAAGCGTCGCCGCCAAGCAGGTTTCCTCTGGGGAGCCGGCCAAGGAGACGCAATCGAGCCCGCCGTCCGGAGCGATGGCTAGCGATGCTCCTGCGGCTGCGGCGGCGAAGGATTCTTCGGGAGTGGATGAGGCAGGGGATCTGCCCTCGGCCGCCAAGGCCTTGGAGAAAGGCGTCAAGGCGTGCAGCGGCGACGATCCGCATTCTGCCGCTTGCTCGGCAGGCGAACGCCGCCGCGCGGCCAAGACCGTGGTGGTCGTGACCAGCAATGGGGTGAAGAAGACCATCGTCGACGCCGAGGATGATGATCTTCCTCCGTCGACAGGGACCAACGCAGACCGCTCAAGAGGCGAAGCGCCGAGCGAGGCAGCGGCGGCGGTGCCTGCCGCCACAGACCCGGTCAGCCTCAGAACCCAGAAAGACGTTGCTCACGACAGGGTCGATGCTCGCGAGGCCAAGCCCATGGCCAGTGGCGATCGCTCTCTGACCCGCGTGCTGGGTTTGAAAATCGGCAAGATCGTCATCGACCCAGGGCACGGTGGCCACGACACGGGAACCATTGGCCCGCGCGGCCTCGAAGAAAAAGAGTTAGTGCTCGAGGTCAGCACACGTTTAGGCAAGCTGCTCCGATCGCGTTTGGGTGCGCAGGTCATCTATACGCGCACCGACGACACTTTTATCCCACTCGAGACTCGCACGGCGATCGCCAACCGCGAGGGGGCGGACCTTTTCATCTCGATCCATGCGAATTCGAGCGAGGATCCCAAGGCCCGGGGTGTCGAAACGTATTACCTGAACTTTACTTCCTCGCGGGAAGCGCTGGAAGTGGCGGCACGGGAGAACGCGGTTTCCGAAAAGTCCATCCACGAATTGCAGGACTTGGTGAAGACGATTGCTTTGAAAGAAAAGATCGAAGAATCGCGAGAATTCGCCGGCGACGTAGATCATTCCTTGCATACCGGCCTCAGGCCCAAAAGCCCCGGCTTGCCCGACCGGGGAGTGAAGAAGGCGCCCTTCATCGTGCTCATTGGTGCCAACATGCCTTCCATCCTGGCGGAAATCTCCTTTCTCAGCAATCCCGCCGACGAGCGGCGCCTCAGAACCGCCGAGTATCGGCAGCGGATTGCCGAATCACTCTATCGGGGCATCGCCAAGTACGTGAGTGGCTTAAGCGGTGTGAAGGTGGCCAGCCGGATGGAGGAAGCCGGAGCGCCATAGAAGGCCGCGGGCCTATCCTACTGGAAACTTTCTTGCCGTCCCGGTAGTCTAACCAATAGCGGAGTTTTGCGAACTCTCAGCCTATTAGGGATGAAATTTTCCAAGTTTATTTGCGCTGCTCTCCTCGCATTTCCTTTCGCCTGGGCAGGTTTGGGCAGCGGCCTGCTTTGGGGCCAGAATACCGCCGGCCCGATCCTGCCTGCGGCCTTTGGAGGCTGGCAGGTTTCGGGATCCTTCGCTACGAGCACCGATCCTGCCATGGCCGATGGGGTCAATACCTCCATACTCGACGAGTACGGGTTCCGCGATTTTCAAGCCGCTACCTACACCCGAGAGGATGGACGGAAGCTGCATCTAAAGGCCGCGCGATTCGGCGATGCAAGCGGCGCCTTTGGTGCCTTCACCTTTTATAAGACGCCCCAGATGCTGGTGGAAAAAATCGGAGATCAAGCCGCGTCCCTGAATGAGCGGGTGCTCTTCTATCGCGGCAACATCCTGATCGATGCCGTGTTTGAGCGGCTTTCGGCCATGTCGGCGGCCGAACTCCGCGAGCTGGCGGCCAGTCTTCCGCTTCCCGCAGGGGAGACACGGAATTTGCCGGGCTTGCCGGCCTATCTGCCCCGTCCTTCTTACGTCAAGAACTCCGCAAAGTATGTGCTCGGGCCCATGACCCTCGAACGAGTGAAGTCGCCGATTCCCGCCGAACTTGTCGATTTCAGCCGCGGTGCCGAGGTCGTGCTGGGAAATTACATCGCCTCCGGCGGGGAAGCAATTTTGATGTTGATTTCTTATCCGACCCCGCAGATTGCCGCCGACCATCTGCGAAAGATTGAGGCGGCGTACCCGCAGAATGCAACCGCGTCTGCGGATTCTCGCGGGGATGTGCAACCCATGTATCGAAAGCGCACCGGACCGATCGTGGTCGTGGCCCAAGGTCCGCTCTCCCTCAGCGAGGCGAAGTCGCTGTTGGCTTCGGTGAATTACGACGCCGACGTCACCTGGAACGAGAACACCTACTCCACCAAGAAAGACAACCTCGCGAACCTGTTGATGAATGTCATCATTCTTTGCTTCATCATTATCGGATTCGCCATGGTGGTTGGAATCGCCTTTGGCGGCATTCGCATCCTCGCCAAACGTCTGTTCCCGGACCGAGTCTTTGATCGACCGCAGGATGTGGAATTCATCTCCCTGCACCTATCCGAAAACGTCTCCGGAACTGAACAGGCAAACGTAAGTTCATCAATTAAAGCGATTTAACCTTGAAGCAGGCTTTTTTTGTCTCAGAATGACGCTTCGCGCCGTCCTTGTTAACCCTTTTGTAAGGCATTGAAAATAAAGATATTATTTCTTAGAAATTCCTTGACACGGGCTTTTTTCGGCTCATAAGATTTCGCCAGAAAGTTTTGACGGTGAAGTACCTCCGTTGGAACTATTCTCCCTTGAAGAAAAGGCCGCCCTCGTTGCCGGGTGGCCTTTTCGTTTCCGATGGGGGAGATCGTTTGGCGGACACGCGACTGCTTCCTTGTCGCTATCGGCCATTTGACCTGCCCTGTTTCTGTCTTTGCTTCAAGGCAACACCGGCTGGATGCCGGTGAGCTCGCAAAAGTCAATCAACG
>JASHSL010000502.1 GCA_030040855.1 Terriglobales bacterium | reverse complement strand
CACGATACGGGCAACCGTAGAGTCAAACTGACCAATTCGGACGGCAGCGATCAGGCTGCTCTGAAATGCCAGGCGTTTCTCGAGGTGGGAGAGATGCGCGTTCGGAAGATCAATGATCAGACGTGGCGGATTCCCGGCCGAGCTCAGGCTCGGCACCAGCGGTCGCGTGGAAATGACCTCCACCGCCCAGCCGTCCTCGCTCGGAAGAGCGCGAATGGAGCGAATGGTGGCGGCTTTGTCGCTTCTGGCCGGGTACACGGACTGCGCGCGGGTCGAGGCACCGAGCGCGGCCGCAAGCGCCAAGCCGGCCAGCCGGGCAGCTATAGGCGTGCATTGCATGGGGAATATGCCTCTCACAATAGCACCGGCTCGACGCGGGAAGAAGGCTATGAGTGTGTGCTTAGTAGGTGCCTGAGGGAGTCTGGCGGTTTAGGGCTCGGAGAGGAATTCGTATTCATCGATCACGGCGGCGACTGCGACTTTGCCTCCGAGGGTGGCATCGTCAACGCGGACCACCCTCCCTTTGCATTTCACGCGAATGCTTTCGGTCAGGGTAATCTCCGGCGGCAGGGTAAGGGTGAATTCAATGGGAGAGCCGGCGGCGATTGCCGAATCCAGGTAGAAACAGATGCCACGAGCGCTGACATCGCGGGTTTGTGCTGCCTTCTCCAGGCCATCGTGCGAATAGCTGACCGACACGGGCAGCCGCAGCGCGAAGCGGCGTGTCGCCCGCTTATTCTCCTGGGTGGTCTCCGCCATGAACCCTCCATGGTCAGTTAGCATCGCCTTTCCCCGGTTCCCTGTCAAGCCTATAGTTACCTATAGTTTACCTAACTGGGATCCCCGGCTTGTTCCGGCCCGGAAAGGTTAAGATAAGCTATCTCAGGCGATTAACGATGATCTTGGTGCTCGACAACTACGATTCCTTCACTTACAACCTGGTCCAGTACCTAGGCGAACTAGGGGCGGAGGTCCAGGTCCACCGCAATGACCAGCTCACCGTAGCCGAGATCGAAGCCATGGATCCGGAGCGGGTGGTGATCTCGCCCGGTCCGTGTACCCCGAAGGAAGCCGGGATCAGCGTGCAGCTGATCCGGCGCTTGGCGGAAAAGACGCCCATCTTAGGGGTATGCCTGGGACACCAGGCGATCGGGGCGGCTTTCGGAGGCGAGATCGTACGCGCCCCTAGACTCATGCACGGTAAGACCAGCGACGTGTTCCACGATAAGCGGACGATCTTTGAGGGTCTGCCGATGCCGCTCGTCGCGACCCGTTATCACTCGCTGGTAGTCGAGGAACAGAACCTGCCCGAGGAGTTGGAGGTCAGCGCCTATACCAGCGAGCCCGACGGTTCGCGCGTCATCATGGGCCTGCGGCACAAGCAATTTCGCGTTGAAGGGGTGCAGTTTCACCCGGAAAGCGTGTTGACCGCAGAGGGGAAAAAGCTGATTCGCAACTTCCTCGACCTGTAGATCAACCGGCGGAAACGCCGGCCGCAATCTAATGCTTTCCGGACCGCCGCTTCCCCGGAAGCCTGCTGCCCCTGGCCACTTCGAGCGCCTGCAACACCGCCTTTGCCTTATTCATGCACTCCTCAAATTCGCGCTGCGGATCGGAGTCGGCCACGATGCCCGCTCCCGCCTGCAGATACGCGCGCTTGCCTCGCATCAGCATCGTGCGAATGGCGATACAGGAATCGAGGTTCCCGGCAAAGTCGGCGTAGAGCACGGCTCCGCCATAGATTCCGCGGCGCACCGGTTCGAGTTCTTCGATGATTTGCATGGCCCGCACTTTGGGCGCCCCGGTCAGCGTGCCGGCCGGAAAGCATGCGGCGAAGGCGTCGACCGCATCCAGCCGGGCGCGCAATCGGCCCTCGAGGGCGGAAACGATGTGCATGACATGGGAATACCGTTCCACAGACATGAGATCGCGAACTTTCACCGAACCGTACTCGCACACCCGGCCAAGGTCGTTGCGTCCGAGGTCAACCAGCATCACATGTTCGGCGCGTTCCTTGTCGTCGGCCAGCATGTGCTTTGCGAGGATCTGATCTTCCTCCTCGTCGCGGCCACGGCGCTGCGTCCCGGCAATCGGCCGGTATTCCAGCTTGCGCCCGGTGACCCGGACCAACATTTCGGGCGAGGAACCGACGATCTGCTGATCGCCGGTGCGGAGAAAGTACATGTAGGGCGACGGGTTCAGGGTGCGCAGGGCACGATAGATTTCAAAGGCCGACACTTCGGGGATGAAGTCCAAGCGGTTGGAGAGCACCACCTGAAAGATATCGCCGGCGGCGATGTACTCCTTCGACCGCTCGACCGACTGCAGGAACTGTTGCCGGCTGGTGGTTGCGTGCAGTTTGACGGTTCCGTGGGCCTTCCGAGCGGTCGTCTGCCACTGGGCCGGCCGCAGACCGCCCGCCAGCTTTTGCTCGATCGTGGCAATGTCGGCCATGGCGCGGTCGTAGGCTCGGCGGGGACTCTCGCCGGATACATCCGCCGTGGCAATGATATGGATCTGGTGCAGAAGGTGATCGAAGGCCAGGATGCGATCAAAAAACATCAACCCGCAATCCGGCAGGGCGAGATCATCCTTGGCGTGTTCCCCTATGTTTTCGAGGTGGCGGACCGCGTCATAGGCAAAGTAGCCAACCGCTCCTGCGGTAAACGGAGGCAGCCCGGCAAAGATAGCCGCGCGGTGGCGGCGGAGCAGGCCTTTCAGGATTTTGAGGGGGTTGCCGCGATGGCGATCGAGTCGGGTGCCGTGGACGACCGAGATCTCCTGGCCGCGGGCCTGCAGCTGCATGTACGGCCGCGCTCCCAAAAACGTGTAGCGTCCGATGTGTTCGCCGCGCTCGACCGACTCCAGCAGAAAAGCCGCAGGTTCCCGGTCGGCGACGCTCAGGAAGGCCGACACCGGAGTCAGAAGGTCGGCCATGACCGATTTCACTACCGGCACGAGGGTGGCCGTTTGTGCCAGGCTCGAGAATTCCTCATACGTCGGACGAAGCATGGGCGGTCAGGTTCCCCATTATAGGAGAACCCTTGTCCGGTCCGGTTTTGATCCCGCGTGTCTGGTTGGGCGGGGACTACCCCCTTTTCCATAGTAACTACCGTAACCAGCGAATGAATTGACTCATCCTTCGGCAGGCCGCAAGATGGTTTTCTGGGGAAGCGTCTGCTTAGCGGAGGGTTATGCGGATTAAGTTTTGGGGAGTTCGCGGGTCCACGCCCGCTCCGCAACCAGAAAACATGCGTTACGGAGGCAACACCTCCTGCGTCGAAGTGCGCCACCGGGACCAGCTTTACATCCTCGATTGCGGCACCGGATTCCGCGTCCTAGGACAGGCCCTGCGCCGGGAGTTTAACGGCTCGCCGGTGTCCGCCCACGTTTTCGTCTCGCACTTCCACTGGGATCACATTCAGGGGCTGCCTTTCTTTGGACCGCTTTACGACAACCGGGAGAATCACTTTCAATTCCACTGCTCCAACCGTACGCGAAGCCTGAAGCAAGTATGCGAAGAGCAGATGGCGTCCCCCTACTTTCCGGTGGGTCTGCATCACATGCAGGCTCGCCAGGACTTCTACAATTTGAACGAGGGTCGGCTCGAGCTCGGCAATGTCTGCTTGCGTACCAAGTGGTTGAACCATCCTCAGGGATGCATGGGATTTCGGCTCGAAACTGAGGACGGGGTTATCGTCTACGCCACCGATAACGAACCGGGGGACAGCGTCTTCGACCGGAATGTTCGCGAGCTGGCCGCAGGTGCCGATGTGCTCATTTACGACGCCCAGTATCTTCCCGACGAATATTGGGCGCAACGCAAGGGATGGGGCCACAGCCACTGGCGCGAGGCGG
Source organism: Terriglobales bacterium (assembly GCA_030040855.1). Lineage (GTDB taxonomy): Bacteria > Acidobacteriota > Terriglobia > Terriglobales > Acidobacteriaceae > JAFAGX01. The sequence continues at coordinate 4,033 of JASHSL010000502.1, read as the reverse complement.
TCAACGTGGCGATGGAGAGCGGCGTCAAGGAGCTCGTCCTGTTCCACCACGATCCCGACCACGACGACGTGTGCATCGACCGGGCGGTAAGCGAAGCGCGAAACTACTATGCTCGGGTGCGTGCCGCCGCCGAGGGAATGCAGATCGAAGTACCGGATTCCACCCACTCGAAGAAATAATCACGACAAAGATCGACGCGCCAGGCATCGCTTTTCCAGCCTGCCGCCATCTTGAATTCTTCGATTACAATGTGTTTGGTCTCCGAGGGGTCTTGGTTACCTCGAAAAGGGGGCAATGGAGTGACGCAGTTTCTAGCGGCCCGGCCACATGTGTCGATCGCATCGGTCATCGACATTCTGCTGGTCGCCATCATTATTTATGAGCTGCTGGCACTGATCAAAGGCACCCGTGCCGCCCTCATGCTGGTCGGGGTGGGGGCGGCGGCGCTGGCCGTCTATCTGTTCGAGCTCGGCGAACTGACTACGCTCAATTGGCTGATCCGCACATTCTTGCCGTACACGGTGTTCGCCCTGATCGTGCTGTTTGCCGGGGAGCTTCGGCTTGCCCTGACCCGCTTAGGCCGGAAACTTACCTTCGGCCGCGGCACCAATCCGCCGGCCGACGCCTATGACGACATTGTGCTGGCCGCGAATCTGTTTTATCAGAACCAGACCGGCGCCCTGATGGTGATTGAGCGTGAGATCGGCTTGCGAACCTATATTGAAAGCGGAGTTCCACTCGACGCCCGGCTCTCCTATGATTTGCTGGCCACCATCTTCCGCCCGAGTGCTCCCCTCCACGACGGCGCCGTGATCATTCAGAAGGACCGCATTGCCGCCGCTGCCTGCTTCCTGCCCTTATCCATGAATCCGGTGTTGTCGACGCAACTTGGGACCCGGCACCGCGCCGGGATCGGGGTGACCGAAGAGACGGACGCGATCGCGGTGATTGTGTCGGAAGAGACCGGCAGCATCAGTTTGGCGGTGGCAGGAAAAATCGAACGCGAGCTTTCGATCGATCAGCTGCGGGCTCGACTGGGAGAACTGCTGCACCGTTATGTGCCTCCGGCGACCCTGCCGACCGAAATGACCAACGGCAGCGCGGTACTTGAAGATTCGGAGAGCGAAATCCCCCGCAGTCGTTCGTCTCGCTCGGCCGATGCCAGAATCAACCAGGAAAGCGATGTTTAAGGGCATTTACAGTTCCCTCAATCGTTACGTATTCCACAACCTCGGGCTCAAGTTGCTGGCGCTCGTGCTGGCCGTGGGGTTATGGCTGGCGGTGAGCGAACAACCGTCGGCGGAGGTTGCAGTGGAGGTGCCGATCGCATTCGAGAACGTGCCGGGCAACCTGGAGATCAGTTCGGAAAACATCCCCAAGGCGCAGGTCCGGTTGCGCGGGCCCGAGCAGGCGATCCGCCGCTTGCAGACCTCCGATGTGTATGTGGACATCTGGCTGGAGGGGGTCAAGCCGGGCGAGCGGACTTTTGACCTGACCGCCCATCAGGTCCACCAACCGCGCGAGCTTCAGGTGTTGCAAGTGATTCCCAGCCAGGTGCAGCTGGCCTTCGACTTTCGTGCCACCCGCCAGGTTCCCGTCCAGCCCCGGTTGGTGGGCACCTGCGCCGAGGGCTATCAGATCGGCGAGATCGTCGTCACCCCCTCTGCCGTCCTGATCGTCGGCCCCGCGAAGCGAGTCGAAGCCGTGCAGGCAGCCACCACCGATCCGGTGGACATTACCGGAGTGGTGAGTCGGATCGCGGTCCTGCGCCATGCCTATGTGGCCGACCCTCTGGTTCAAGTTACCAGCCTCGATCCGGTGCGGATCACGATTATGATGCAGAAAACGGCTCCCAAAAACGGCAGCTAGATCGGGCACAGCTATGCATTCGACCACTCGACAACTTTTCGGCACGGACGGCATTCGCGGGGTGGCCGGCGAATTCCCATTGACCCTCGAGAGCTCCTATCTGATCGGGCGCGCCCTGGGGCATGTCTTGCTCCGCAACGCGCCCCAGCCCAAGGTGGTGATCGGCCAGGATACCCGGGAATCGAGTTCCTGGATCGCGGGGAGGGTCAGCGAAGGACTGGCCTCCTGCGGCTGCCAGGTGCGAAGCGCCGGCATCATCACCACCCCCGGCATTGCCTATCTGGCCCGCTCGCGGAAATTTAGCGCCGGGGTGGTGATCTCGGCCTCGCATAATCCCTGGACCGACAACGGCATCAAGATCTTTTCCGGAGACGGATACAAGCTGCCCGACGCTGATGAAGTTACCATCGAGCGAGAGATTTTCACCCTGCTCGAGGATCTCAATCGGGCCAACATCCCCCCCGGGACTCAGGCGCGAAGTTTGCCCGGCGAGGCTGACCTGCGCCAGGCCTATATCGCCTGGCTGCAGGGGAACACGAGGACCGATCTGCGGCGCCTGAGGATTTTGGTCGATTGTGCGAATGGCGCCGCCACGGCGGAAGCCCCGGAACTGTTTCGCGCCTGCGGTGTCCAGGCAACCTTTCAAAGCGCCTCGCCCGACGGCAAGAACATCAACGAGAACTGTGGCGCCTTGCATCCGGAGGTCTTGGCTAGCTCGGTCCGAGAGAAGCCCGGGCACTTTGACCTGGGCGTGACCTTCGACGGCGATGCCGACCGCGCCATCTTCTCCGACGCGAATGGGCGGGTAGTGAATGGCGATGGCGTCCTGTTGCTAGTTGCCCGGGACCTCGAAGCACGCGGCCTTCTGGTCGGTTCGACGCTGGTGGCAACCGCCATGTCGAACATGGGGCTCGAAGTCGCCTTGCGGCGGTCGGGAATTCGCATGCTGCGCGCCAATGTGGGCGATAAGTATGTGCTCGAAGAGATGCAGAAATCGGGCGCCATTTTGGGCGGTGAACAATCCGGACACGTGATCTTTCTCGACGGCGAAGCGACCACGGGCGATGGCTTGCTGACCGCTCTACGAGTGATGGAAATCGTAGCCCGGACCGGTCAGCCGCTCGCCGCCCTGATTCAGGACTTGACGGTGTTTCCCCAGATCATTCAAAACGTGCCGGTGCGGGAGAAGGTTCCCTTCTCCCAGGTAGCCTCCATCCGGCAAGCCATCGAAGCAGCCGAGCGCAAGCTCGATGGCAACGGACGTCTCCTGGTTCGCTATTCGGGCACGGAAGCACTCGCCCGGGTTATGGTCGAAGCCGAATCCGTGGATACCATGAAAGCGTTGGCCGAGAACATTGCTCGAGCCATCCAAGAGGCGCTGGGCAGCTAATTCGCCTGGGCTCCGAGCCGCCAGGCCGGCGTCGAATCATGAGAGCATGGGTCGAGAATCTCGCTGCCATCGGCAATCTGATGCTGATGCTGCTCTCGGCCGGCGTCCTTGCCTGGTTCCTGTTTTACTTTTTGCTGCGACGGCTGATCCGCGCCCGCAGAATTGCCCACGCTCGGGAGCGACGCATGCTTCGCGAGGCCGCGGAGCGGGAGCGCGCCGGAGGCAGCCAACCGTAGGTAGAAAGGCGCAGGCGATGGGTGCAAGGGGCGATCCTCTACCCGGCCGACATTCTCCTCGCCGTTCCGATTCCGTGGCACGGCGATGCCTCATCCGCAGAAAACTTTGCAGCCGTTCGGACTGCTCTGGCCGGCAATCGATCATGGGAGGAAGCGGCGATGACAGATGAAACCTCGCGGCGGGACTTTCTCGGGATCTCAACCCTCGGTCTGGTTGGCGGCTTTGCTTGGAAAAAGCTGGCACAACCCCTGGCTGATGTGATGGGGCCGGGCCAGGAGACCGCAAAGCTCGGCTCGGAGATTTCCATTTGGGTGACATCCGAACAGGAGCGCTTTGCCCCGGCCCCCCGGTTGCAGTGGGAGCAAGCTTCGGAGACCTCCGGCCGCGATCAGATCCGGCTCAACCCCGGGGTTCAGTTTCAGCCGATCTTGGGTTTTGGCGGCGCCTTTACCGACGCTGCCTGCTATACCTTCGATCAACTGGCGCCCTCGGCGCGCGAACAGCTATTTCACGAACTGTTTCATCCCGCAGAAATGG
>JASHSL010000501.1 GCA_030040855.1 Terriglobales bacterium | reverse complement strand
AGGACGGTTCATTTCGAACAACCCAGGAACAGAAGCCGACGAAAACCCGCATGTCTTATTTGTAGCTGATGTTCGACAGTTAATCATAGTTAATAAAAGAAGTCCAGTGTCTTGGTATTGCGCAGACTGGCGGCAAAAGCAGAAAGTGATCATGCAAAAAATAGCAAGGCGGGCACATTGACACCTTAAGGAAGACGCCGACATCCGTTCGGCGACTTTTTACGAGATGTAAACAATTGAAAACATACCTGCGAGCATATAAAACACTGCCTTAAAAGGGCATTGCTCTACCAGCTGAGCTACGCGCCCACGCTTTGTATTCTATCAGTTGCAGACGGAAGCAGAAGCGTGCGTTCCACACCGTTCCACATTTCTTCCAGAAAACGTCCTTGCGCGGCGACCATCTCGTTTGTGACCGAGCGTGCGTAGCGGTCCAGAAGGATTTGAAGCAAATCCAGTGCCCGCCAATGTGGCTACATCGCCGTCATCCGGCGCGGTGAAAGCTGCTGAGGCTCCGGTAGTCAAAAAGAGAAACCTCTGGAGGATCGCGGTTCCCTCGGTCGTCGTGCTGGTTGCATTGATTGCTGGCGGTCTCTACTACCGTTCGCATCACACCACGCCCCTCGCCAATAAGGACACCGTGGTGCTCGGCGATTTCGATAATACGGACGGATGAACCGGGACTATTCCCGCCGAGCGGTGGACTCAGCCGTCCGCGCCGACTCCAAGGAAACGGCGGCTTTGTGGCGGGTTCAATGCGGTACTGCGGGAAGTGGAGTTGGGCAATGCGGCCTTCGCGAGGCAAGGTGTCGAGGCGGCTCTGGCGCTGTCCCCCGGTCGGAATGTGAAGGTGGCGGCTGCCCTCACACTGGCTTGTACTGGTGATGCTTCCCGAGCCAAGGCGCTGGTCGGGGAGTTGGAGAAGAGTTACCCGCTGAATACGATGCTGACTACTGGCTGCCGACCACCAATGCCGTCATCGCACTCAACACGGGCAATTCTTCGCAAGCGATTGTAAATTTGGAAGCCGCAACTCCATACGAATTGGGACAAGCAGCAATGTTGATCAACTACCTCTATCCGGCGTATGTGCGCGGGCAAGCCTACCTGCTGGCGCACAATGGAACTGCCGCAGCCACCGAGTTCCAGAAGCTACTTGACCACCGGGGCATCGTCCTGAATTTTGTGACGGGATCAGTGGCTCATCTTCAAATCGGTCGTGCATATGCCATGGCAGGTGACACCGCCAAGGCGAGAGCCGCCTACAAAGATTTCCTCACCCTCTGGAAAGACGCCGACTCCGATATCCCCATTCTGAAACAAGCGAAAGGTGAGTACACACGGCTGCAGTGAATCACCGCACAGCGACTTCAACCCAGTAGCGTCCCACTGCCACGCACGATAGGCGACAACGGGCAAAATGTAGTCCGGGACTTTCATCGCTTGGCTGGCACCTGCTTGGGATCCGGCTTTGGCTGAGGCGCTGGCTCAGGCTGCGGATAGGTCTGCGGCTCGTTGACCGGAAAGCTCAAGCGGTTCGATGACCGTTACGATCTTAAAGTTTCCTGGGAGACGCCATAAAGCCTTCCGAAAGGCATTCCTGCTTGCTCTCTGCGTTTGCTCCGATGTCGCCCCGAGCGCGCTCGGTGCACACCACCCGCTATGCCCTCGTTCTGAAACTGCAAATTTGCTTCAGGCTTCAGTTTGGTTCGGTGGGAAAAGTCTGTGCGTGCTTGCCGCACTGGTCAAGAGTACGAGAGTAAAGGGAATAAGGAGTCCGGCTCGCCGAAGGGTAAGCAGCTATCGGGTGTAGCCGGCGAGATGGTTCAAGCCTCGGCCTCGCTGTTCCGTCGAACGACGAAGTTCATCCCGGGCGTGCTGCCGATCTCAGGCTTGGTCTGCGCGATGTCGATAAAGCAATCCTGGGCGCTGAACCGTCGACCATTGTGGTTGACACGGAACCGATCGGCGCGATAGGCGCGCACATAACTTCCGTCGGGGCGCAAAAGGCGGCTCTTGTTCTTATCCTCAAGATAATTCTCGAGAATTTGGCTAAGGATTCGATCGCGCAAAGAGCCGTCTTTGACCGGAAACATCACTTCCACCCGCTCGTATAAATTCCGCGGCATCCAATCGGCGCTACCCAGATAAATGTCAGGGTCGCCGCCGTTGGCGAAGTAAAAAATCCGGCTATGCTCGAGGAATCTGCCGACGATGCTGCGTACGCGGATCCGATCGCTGATGCCCTTGACTCCCGGTCGCAAGGCACAAGCGCCGCGCACCACCAGATCGATTTCCACTCCCACCCGTGAAGCGCGATACAGAGCTTCGATGACCGGCTGGTCCAGCAGTGCGTTGACCTTGGCGATGATGCGGGCGGGCCGCTTGCGCCGGGCGTGGTCGGCCTCCCGGTCGATGAGAGCGATACAGTTCTTCGCCAGATCAATGGGCGACACAAATAACGGCTTATAGCTGGCTTGCTCCGAGCGGGCAGTGAGAAAGTTAAATACCGCGTGTACCGCCCGGGTAATTTCCGGGTCGCAAGTCAACAGGCTCAGGTCAGAATAGAAATGGGCAGTCGAGGGGTTGTAGTTGCCCGTACCCAGGTGGGCATATTGTCGAATCTCTCCGTCGGCATCCTGGCGGGCGAGCAAAGCCAGTTTGCAATGGGTCTTCAAACCCACCAGCCCGTGAAAGACCTGGACGCCCGCCTCTTCCAGGGAACGCGCCCAGCGAATGTTGGAAGCTTCATCGAAACGTGCCTTGAGTTCGACCACGACGGTCACTTCCTTGGTTTGGGCGGCCTCCATGAGGGCGTGCACGATGGGAGAGTTTTCATTGGTGCGGTAGAGCGTTTGCTTGATGGAAAGGACCTGCGGATCGCGCGCCGCAGACTCAACAAAGGAAACGACCGGTTCATAAGAATCGTAGGGATGATGCAGCAGAATGTCCTGCTCGCGAATCGCCTCCAGTAGACCGGTTACCTTAGGAGCGAAGCTCAGGCTTCTGGAAATCAATGGCGGGAACTTGAGGTCCGGGCGCGCAGTCTGGTCCGCCAGAAAGAACAGGCGGGAAAGATTCACCGGTCCCATGGCGCGGAACACCTGCCAGGGTTGCAAGCCGTATTGCTGGGTCAGGGGATCGACGATTTCCGGCGGAGCGCTCGCCTCTATCTCTAGCCTCACCACGTCACCCTTGCGTCGGTTGTGCAACTCGCTATCGATCAAATCGAGCAGGCTGCGCGACTCCTCTTCATGGAGATAGAGATTGCTGTTCCGGGTTGCTCGGAACGCCCCTGAGGAAAGGACCTTGTAGCCCTTGTAAAGGTTGCGGGTATGAGTTTCGATCAGGTCATGCAGGAATATAAAGTCGAAACCTCCATTGCGGTTCGGTACGCGAACCAACCGCGGCAACTTGCGGGGGACGGTCACGACACCCAGATAGGTCGCTCCCGACCTGGAGTGGCGACGCAAATGAAAGGCCACGCATAAGGCTTTGTTCAGCACGTGAGGAAACGGGTGGGAGGGATCGATGGTGACGGGCGTTAGAATCGGATCCACTTGGCGGGTGAAGAAAAGATCCATAGCGTCGCGACCGGCCGGGTGCAGACGGGCCACCGAGAGGATGCGAATGCCCTCGCGCCGTAACGCGGGAAGCAGCCGCTGGTTCCAGCAGTCATATTGGGCTTCGACGAAACGGTGCACTTCTTGGACCAGACGCTGCAATTGCTCTGCCGGGGACAATCCGTCGGGACCGGTGAGCTGATTTCCTTGCTCTACTTCTTG
>JASHSL010000500.1 GCA_030040855.1 Terriglobales bacterium | reverse complement strand
GGTAACGGAGACGAGCGGGAAGAAGAAATGGGTGCATTTCCGCTGGGCCTGTGCCAAGTTTCTGCTGCAAAGTTTTCACGAATGGGCGGGACACTCGATTGCGCAGTCGGTGTGGGCCCGCGCCTATTACCAGCAACACGCAAGCGGGGCAACGATCGCCATGCTGCGGTGCGAGCCTTGGCCTTCAAATGGATTCGCATCGTGTTCCGCTGCTGGCAAGATCGCGTAGCGTATGACGAGAACACGTATTTGGCGGCATTGGCCAAGCGAGGCTCGGCGCTCAGTTCGGTCCTCGCAACGAGGGCAATACCCTTGTGCAATCCTTGTGGATCTTAAGTGGATGCCGAAATCGGGTTTGAAAAAAATGCTTGACAAAGTTACTCAGACATCTGGTTTCGTAAATTGACCGGCCTAAATCCAGCACAGGGTCAGCTCGTCACAGAGAAGCCGTTGCCAAAGGAGTAAAATTTTCGGCGTTCGACGGCGGGATCACTGCATCGCTTTCTCAGACGTCAATATGCCTGGTCAGTCAGGTTAGGTGTGATTCAGGAATGGAAATCTATGACAATCATCGCTCAAGCGGCTCCATCCGGCACGATGCGCCAACAAGCGCTCACGAGACTCGGATTGTTTGCGCTATTGACCGTCATCGGGTTTCTCATCTTCGCTCTCACCATGACATTTGCGCCCTCATTGCCCATGTGGGTGAACTACGCCACAAGAGCCGGGCTCCTCGTCATGTTTGCCGCTTTGTGGTGGATGGCGCGCGGTGAGCACCCCCTTAGCCGATTTCGTCCCGTGTTCTTTGCTTACTTCACAGCAGTACTTGCCCCTTCGCTCGGCTATTTCTTCGCAGACTGGGGACTGCGCCTTTTTGGTTTGACGACACACACGCCAGCAGGAGTTGCCGTAGCCAAATGCTCGCAGGCTTTCCTGATCATTGTGGGCATTCTGGTTACGGCGAAGCTCTGCCGCGAGAATCTCGCATCTCTTTACATCCGGAAGGGTCGTTTGATTCTCGGTCTCGGCGTGGGCTTAATTGCGTTTGCAGCTTGTGCAATTCTCGCGTTCCAGCAACCAGCCATCAGAGACCTCGGTATGGTCAAACTCCTCCCGCTACTGCCCTGGATACTGCTCTTTGTAACCTCCAACGCCTTGGTGGAAGAACTGCTTTTCCGAGGATTGTTTCTTGGAAGGTACGAGCCCCTTCTCGGCAAATGGCTGGCTATACTTTCAACAGCCTTGGCTTTCGCTCTGGCTCACATGCAGGTCAGCTACGCGCCAGACATGATGGGTTTTCTCGCTGTGACGCTCGTCCTTGCCACCGCTTGGGGATGGCTGATGCACAAGACGGGCAGCCTGTGGGGGTCGGTGCTGTTCCATGCTGGCGCTGACTTACTGATTATCTTGCCTATCTTCAGGACTCTGGCGGCGGCGTGAGAGGGCAGGAACTTTGTGGGACAAGGCACAGAACTCGGCTAAGCCGAGCCTCTATGACCCTGCTGTAATGCTGGTAAGCTGACTCCCAAAGGACTCTAAGCAGGTCAGTTGGCGAAAAATCCCGTTAACGCTCAAAATCCCCGAAAAAGGCGAAGATAAGGCGCAAAGTTGGAAGACCGCCTGTTAACAGAAGTTGGATTTTTCCAGTCCTATAATGCGTCTCATGGAAATCAACTTGCGCAGGCTTGGCATCGTTCTAGTCCTCGCCAATGTGGGATTGTTTTTGACCCCCCACAACCTCATCCCTCAAGGTGAAGCCAAAGGCCAAGAGATCAAGGGGCAGGTAGTTTTGAGTAAGTTGTTTCCGCCCAATTATCCGCCGCTGGCTCGACAGGCTCGCATTTTCGGCGATGTCCATCTTAAAGTTTCAATTCATTCAGATGGAAGCATTAACTCTGTCACCGTAATTGATGGACCTCCGATGTTGCGGCAGGCTGCGCTGGACAGTGCGAGGCAGTCGCATTTCGACTGTGAACATTGCGAGGGATCAGGGCCGGTCGAGAGGACGTTTACATATTCCTTTCAAATCCCAGAACAGAAACCTGTAGATTCGAGTTGTTGTTTGGAGGAACGGGTTCCGCCCGACAAGCCGCCGAGTGCACCGGTATCTCAGTCTGACGAGCTTATTACAATCACAACTCCGGCCATGTGTGAATGCTCCGATGAATATCTCGGCACCCTAATGGATCGTAGAATGCGGCTCATTGCGGGTAATGATGCTTTGGACTGCGGAAGGGTGAAACTGAATGGTGACCCAAAGGCCAGTCTCAGATGTGCGCGTCAAGCGATCTCAAAAAACCGAGCCTTCTTTGTACGCCTAGACAGTGCAGGAATAGACTCGTCCCTCTCTGACGGATTCGCTGGCGACGGCTCAGGCAACGTATATAGCGTCGCGTTTGATAGCCTCGGATGGGGGCCGTCTCCTGGTATCGAAATTCTGGACAATAGACACGACGCGGTCGAGATTTGTCCCAAACCTGTCCGCATCAGAAAAGAGATGTCGTCCAAGGGCGTCGTTATGCGTTATCGTTGCACCCCTGGAGAAGTAACGGTCCCAGATTGGTGAAAAATCTCCTTAACACTCAAAATCCTCCCCGGCAGGGGTTTTGAGCGCAAACGCCTGGTTTCGTCACATGAGCATCTTGGCCTTGGTGAACGGCCTGCCATACTATGATCTCCATGCAATCACAGCCGACACCGCATTTCTGTTTTTTGTTCTTATCAATGTGTCTCCTTGTTAGCTTCTCCGCACATGCACAACACCTGAATGCAGCGGATGCCCCGTGCCACGGTCCTGCTTCCAACGCTGAGATGACAGCCTGTTTTATCTCCGCTTCCAAAACGGCTGACGAACAGCTCAACAATACCTACATCCGCGTCCGAGAAGCATTGTCCGCAGATGAGCAAAAGGATTTGCAAGCGGCGCAACGCCTGTGGCTGAAGTTCCGCGACGCAAATTGTTCAGCGGAACGAAATCTCTACTCGGGGGGCAGCGCGGCGCCAATGGTTCACGCAGCATGCATGGAAGCAGACACCCGGCAGCGCATGACTGACCTCAAGACAATGTACGGCTGGCGTTCGCAGAAGTCCGGCAAGCCGATTGACTGAGTGCCATTGGACGTGGTTCCGGGTCTTGAGCGTTATCTGATTACAACAGTCATGGTTACAAGTGGCTTGTGACACGGGATAATCCGGTTCAGGTAGTCCGGGAGATGATCGATGACTAGAATTGTGGTTGCAGTTGTGAGTTTGTTGCTTGGGGCCACCGTATCAGCACAAACTGCATCGGATCTTGCCGCCAGATACGCACGTCATGAAGTTTACGAAGTGCAGCCTGAGGTACAGATGAGGGCCGAATTCGCGGCCAACGGACTCGTCTGCAAAATGGAGGTTGAGCAAGAGCACTTTTCAAAAGATGGAGTTGATATGAGAAATGGCATCGACAGAGACCAAGTTGATCGCGTGTTAGACCAACTTGTGCCGCCATCGGAACGAGGGGAAAAAGACAAAGGACGGAACGGTGTGAGCATAGCTACGGTCAAGTCATGGAGACTGTTTGGCGATACGCAAACATCGACGTGCATGTGCTATCGACTATCTCGAACTACGCGGAAACAACTGTCCTCATAATCAACTGGCATCATCGAAAGTGTTAAGGAACCTCTGAAATACTCGCCGATCCACAGACTGAGCGGATACTGTGTAAGTCGGAGGGAAAACACGAGTGCGACAGCAGGGGCAGCACAGGCGAGTTTCGAGAAGTACGGCAACAGTTTCTCGACCAGATGGAGCAAGTGGTGCCGTGGGGGGAGTTACAAGCTTTGATCGAGCCGCATTATCCGAAAGGGGAGAACGGGCGGCCGCCGGTGGGTTTGACGATCATGCTGCGGGTGTACTTTCTGCAGCAGTGGTTCAATCTGAGCGATCCGGGGGCAGAGGAGGCGCTGTATGAATCGCCGGCGTTACGGCGGTTTGCGGGCGTGGACCTTGGGCTGGGGTCTTGCCTCGTAACGATGCTCGTGCGCCTGGGCAGGGCGCACGTCCTCAGTTCCTGTAGACGGAGCACACCTGATCGGCAATTGCATCCCAGGTGAAGGCAGATTCCACGGCGATGCGCCCGTTGCGGCCCATCCAGCGCGCCCACTCCCAGTTGGTGAACAACGTGCCCAAGCCCCAGCCGACCGACTCGACGGTGGGGTAGATCCTCAGGCCGTTCACGTTGTGCCAGACGAACTCGCCGGGGCCGCCATGGTTGGTGGCGACGATGGGTTTGCCAGCGGCCCACGCTTCAAGCACGACGATGCCGAACGGTTCGTTGCGGCTCGGCACGCAGACGACATCGCACGCCTTGAATAAATCGGCAATACTACCGTTGTGCAGGTAGCCAAGCCACCGGATGGCGTGGTTCACCCCAAGTTGATGCGCGCGCCGTTCGAGATCGCCGCGCAAGTGGCCATCCCCGGCCAAGACAAATTTGGCGCGTGGATAGTGCCGCAGTAAACCCGGAATCGCTTCCACCAAGAGGTCCGGTCCCTTTTGCACCGCCATGCGCCCGACAAACAACACCGTCGGGTCCATGGGGCCGATGCCGAGGCGGCATTTGACAGCGCTGGGGTCAAGCCAGCCGTCGAATTTCCGGTACGACACACCATTGTAGATTCCCCAGCATTTCCAGTCCGGCAGGTTGTACATCCATTGCAGTTCACCTTTGAGAGTGTTGCTGACGGCGATCACTCGGTCGGCGCAATAGGTTCCGTGCCGTTCGTGGTCGCGGATCCGCGCGGAGGTGCCGCCATGGAACTGGTTGCCGCAGCGGCCGTACTCCGTCGAGTGCATAGTCAGAATGGCCTTGTGGTCGGGCCGGCCCTGTTTGATCCAGACCATCGCGTTGGAGGCGAGCCAGTCGTGCGCGTGTACCACGTCGTAGTGGCCGTAGGTGTCCTCGTCGCGGAAGAAGTGCCAGACGAACGACCGGCACATCTCCTGGACCTCATCCGCGAAATTGCTCCTCAGGTTGTGGGGGCAATAGTGGTACCACACGCCATCGTGACGAAACACCCCACCTGTGCCGTAGGCAGGCCGCGTAAACACATGCACTTCGTGCCCCTTTCGCTGCATAGAGGCCGCCAGCTCGGTCACGTGCACCGCGACACCCCCGACCGCGCAGCCGTGCAGGACTTCCCAGGAAAACATCGCAATCTTCATCGAAACTTCGTCTCACGAAAAGTGGAATTCATAGGTCGGGAAATTTGGAATAATCTGGCCGACTGAGGTCGGGAAGGAACAGGGTACCCTGCCCAGTGTGCAGCACGAAGATTACAAAAGTCCTACGCCGTCAGGTATGAAGTGGCACACGCAGGGGAACCTCTATGTACCGGTGGAAACCATCAGTAACGAATTCAGGTAGTTTAAGTAGGCAGTCTTTCCAAGGTCGATTTCGTGTTGTCAGGAGAGAAAGCCGAGTGCTTCAGGTAACATCTCGAAACCCACATTGCGGACTTGAACTATGTGCTCACCACTGCGAGGAGACGCGGGCGAGTTCTGTAAGGCATGCGGATGCCGCTGATTAGCTGCGGCTGAGTACGAACGGCAAACTCTTACGTTCAAAGCGGCTGCTGCACGTCAGACAGAGGTCTCAGGCAAGCCTTTGAACGCAGTAAGGAACGTTTGGCGAGTACGCACAATGCGGCTCCGACATCGAACCGAAGCAGCTCGAAGCTATTCCGTGGGCGCTGTACTGCGTCAAATGCCAAGGAGCAGGGGAGTAGGGCTGACGTTTTGCGATTCCAACCACTGCGCTGCTAGCACCTAGCACCACCCCACTGATTCAGATTTCCTGAAGGCGAGCCACGACAGCACGCCGACACACAACCCGTACAAAGCCGAGCCTTAATTGATTCCCCCGAGACATCCGAGTTTGCTGAGCATTGACCGCAACTTCTGAGTCGCGGCCGAGTTTACTATTAGTGGCGCTTGAGAGGAAACACACGAGAATCGAGTGCCGTCAGATTGACAGAGGGGCGGAAGTCGTAGCACGCCGAAAGCTCCTTCCGCCTTGGATGGGTTCAGTCCACGCTTAGCTCTGGGCCGCTTTCCTTGCTCGTTGAAGGAGGACAGCGATGGGTCACACGCGATTATTCCGGCTGTGCTTCCTGACAATTGTCCTGTCCGTCGCATCTCTCGGGAGCCTGTCCTGTGGTACGTGCAATCGCCGTGCGGTAATCACATCGATTTCACCCGAAAGCGCGACTGCTGGTGGCGATCAGTTCGTCCTGACTGTCAACGGCTCCTACTTCGTCCCGAATTCCCGCGTCATTTGGAACGGCTTCCCGGTTGTGACAACCTATGTCAACAGCAACCAGTTGCTGGCCGAAATCCCCGCTTCCGACATCGCCGTTGCGGGCACGGCTCTGGTGTTCGTTTTCAATCCTCCCGAACGCAGCACTTACATCTTCGGGTTCACCCCGAACGACGGTTGTGGGGGAGACTCGAACGGGGTTTCTTTCACGATCAAGTCCTGAGCGGCGGGAAAAACAGTGCCCCCAGCCCCCGTGAAAGGGACTAAACCAGCGAGTCTATTAAGCACTTCGCAAAACTATCCTCACGAAGGGGCATGCCGGACATACTGGATAAGCGCCGGAATTCACCGGAATTCACATTCTGTTAACAGTGGCGTGTTTCAATTGGCGATCATAGTGGGGTCTCACAAGTGATCCAAGCTGCGCTTCGATGCCCATATTGCGTCTTGGGCGACGAGTTCAGGCCAATGGTTGCCCATCCAAACGGCAGGTTCGTCTGTACAAAATGCGGCCACGTGGCAGTACCCAGCGACAAAGGGTTCACGTGTTCTTGTTGGAAGTGTTTGGAGTTGCGGTCGCTTGACCACCGCCGATACGGATGAACCAATGTCGTTCCAGTTCGTCTGCTACCAGACGATTTTCCGGATCCGCCGTATCGTATTGTTTCTGGACTCCGCGCATCCACTTTCACCAGGAGCGTCGATTTCGATGTCAGCGGCATCAGGCGTTGAGGAGATTTGCAGTTGTGCCTGCTGCGGAGCGGTTGGAGGCGGAGCAGAAGCAGGCGTCGCTGAAGCCGTGACGGGTCTTGCATCGGGCGTGGTGAAGGCGGTTGACTCCGCGGCGCGGATTTCTTTGGCGTGCGCCGACCAGTCTTTGGTGATGGCCTCACATGCGTCCTGAACCGAGCCACCTAGCGAAAGCGTGGATTTGCTGACGATGGAATCTCCGCTGACACGGTTGAAGACGCGACTTTGTTCTTATGTCGCAAGACGCCCTTGCCGCCTTCGTGGTCGAGTACCACCACGTAGTCTGACTTCTCCATCTTGTTGTTCGTGACGACCTGCGGGCAGCGCTCTCCAAATGTCTTGACGATTTCGGCGGTCTGCGGACGAGCACCCCCGGCGCCGTGGGCAGCGAATGCGCCGCCTCCGCCCCCAGCGTTCGAGACATACGACCAAGACTCGCTGTCAGTGATAAACACGCGAGGCTTGTCAGCGTTGTCGGTGGCGGGAGGCGAATTATCAGTGGGAGATTGTTGTCCGATCGCTAGCGGAAGTGCGAACAGGAGCAAGAGAAGACGAAGCGGTTTGCGCATGAGGCCCTCGCAGTAAACACGATTTCAACCGGAGTTCCTTTTTGAACTCGAAAGCGGCAACATTGTACGCCCCTCTCGCTCGTAGGTGAACGTTTTGGGCGAACGGTGTACTTTGCGTGGTGCTATTCGGATTCAAGAGGGCAATTCCAGGACCTTCCTGAGGGCCGGAACAGGCAAGCTGGACGCGAGGACCATCTGGCGGAGGTCGCCGGCGAGGGCCTGCATCTCGTCGGGAGCCTGCTGGACGTGCCAGGACGCGCCGAATTCGCCCAGTTTGGAGCTGAATAACCAACGGGAGAGCAGCTCGGGAACGAAGGCCGGCAGGATGAGGAGGAGCTTCTGGCTGGCGGGCACGATCTTGTGGCCCTGGGCCTTGATGACGGAAAGCGCCTCATGCATGGCCGCGATCATCAGGCGAAGATCGTCGCGGGAGCGGGCGAGGGCGCGCAGGTCCGCGTGGTAGCGCAGCGCCATCGGCGCCATGGCCGCCACACCGGCGGCGTGAGTGGCCAGCCAATCGACGATGTTCGTGGAGATGCGCGCGGGCAGACCGCCGCGGCGCAGGGTGGTCACCAATTGCTTCAGGCGCGGCGTAACGGAGCCGTCCAGCTCACCGAAGGGCGCACCCATCGGGGAATGCTTGGGGGCGCTGAAGGCACGGATGATCTCACCGTCGCGCTTGCCGCCGGCGAAGACAAATCCGAGCATGACGCGCTCGCGGCCCATGGCCTGGATGATCTCCGCGGGACCGAGGAGGCTGTTGTACATGAAGACGACGTTGGGCGAACAGTTCGCCGCGAGCGTGGGCAGCAGGGCCGAGACCTGGTTGCGGCGGACCACCACGAGGATGTAGTCGTAGCGGTCCGCGGGTGCGAGCTCGCTGATGAGGGGGACCTTGGCGACGGTGCGCCGCAGGTTGAAGGGGTTCTCGATGACGATGCCGTCGCGCTCCAGGACGGCGAGGCGCTGGGGGCGGGCGAGGACAGTGACATCGACGCCACCGGCGTGCAGGCGGGCGGCGCAGACCGAGCCGTTCACGCCCGCGCCGATCACGAGAATTCTGGGCTTGTCGTTTTCCATGTCAGGACTACAGCCTCAGGGATGACAAAGCGGCCGGAGGCAGGCACCGGCCATGACAGAGCCATAAGTTAACAATTATCGCCGGTTTTACCCGCTGGTACATGCTTGTTCACCCACCGCGGCAAGAACGGAGCGTGGCAATGACAGCCAAGAGGAAAATCAAGTACTTGAACGCTCATCGTGGTTGCCCTGGAGGTCCAAAATGCCTGCACTGGACCTGGGACAGCTTGCATATTAGCGTCGGGGGCCCCCACGCCAAGTACATCAAAGGTCATCGCGGGCGATATCGTGGGGACATTGACGGCGCCATTGACGATTTTCTGGCTACGCTCAAGCTAGAAGCGCGCCGGCTATTGCGCGAATGCGCGACAGAGAGTCCCGCTCTTCGTCAATTCCACTTAAACTTCGGGTAGGCTGGGAAACTGGAAATCCGCTCAAAAGTTCTTGGTGAGAACCGGCTCGTCCCACGCAGTCGTATATCGTTCTCCCAAGCTCAGCAACGCTTCATAGGCGGCATGATCGGACTGCTTCAGCACCAGGAACGTGTACAGATGATCGACTGCGCTCTTCATGATCTCGCGCATTTCAGCCTGAGTGATATGAGAATACTCCGGTTTTCCGTAGCATGTGGGGCAGGTCTTTCCTGCATGGACGTTTTCGATTGGTCCATTGCGAAAAGCCATCGCTACCACAGCCTTGGCCTCTCGGGCCAGTCTGGACAAATCCTCGGGAGCGGGTGTGGGCTTTTTCATACGCGAGCATTGTAGAGCGGATCTTGCAATCATTTCGCACCGGCGGACGCTTCAACTGTGGGTTCTTTGAGCCAGAGAGAAAGCTGCTCGCCGTTTCGCCCTGGCCAAGTGCTTCCTCTTTCTGCGAAGCCCACCCTCGTCAACGTCCTCTTCATGCGCTCTGATAACGTCGTAGCAAACAATGGGTCAGGATGATGGAGCAGCAATTCTTGAACGATGAGTTCTGATAGTCCTCGGCCCCTGTGATTCGGTTCGACAGCTACGTATCCGAGCTCCAAGGTGTTTGGGTCGAATGACGCTCCACTTCGTTCAGCGATCTGGCGAGCGATATGCCGGGCGCCGCCGCTTGATCGCACCGACTCCGACAATGTGACCTCCAGCTAGGGCGAATAC
>JASHSL010000499.1 GCA_030040855.1 Terriglobales bacterium | reverse complement strand
TCGCGAAGCCGAGGCAAATCACTGGGCACGAAGCGAAGCCCGACGCGCAGCAGGGCCAAAGCGAGTGCGACCCCGGCAGCACCTCCCATGAGCCCAAGCAGCAAGGCTTCCCGCAAAAGTTGCCCTACAACCTGCCACCGGCTCGCGCCGAGCGCGGTGCGGACTGCCAGTTCCGGACGACGGCTGTTGGCCCGGGCCAGCAACAAGCCGGCTACGTTGGCGCAACCGATCAGCAGCACCACAGCCACCGCGGCCAGCAGAAGGGCGAGCGCCGGGCGTACGTCAGCCACCGCATCCTGCAGCAAAGGCGCCATCGATACCGAGAGCTTGCTCCGCTCTTCGGGGAACTGCTCCGCCATCCGGCGCTGCAAAGCTGTCAGATCGGCCACCGATTGCTGCATTGTGATCCCGGCTTTCAGTCGCCCCACAACATACAGGCGGTCGTCATCGCGGCGAGAAATCCTGGGAAAAGCTCCTTCGGCATCGGCGGCGAAGGTGGTCCAGAAGCGGGAAGGGTTGGCGACGGGGAAGTGAAAGCTTGCGGGCATGACACCGATGATGGTGTGAACTTCGTCGCTGATCTTGACGCTCTGCCCCAGTACATCGGTCGAACCCGCGAAATCGGTCATCCACAGGGAGTGACTAAGAATGACCACGCGATGGCCCGGCTGTTCATCTTCTGGCTCAAAGCTGCGGCCGAGCTCGGGCGCGACGCCGAGCGTAGAAAATAAATTCGCGGAGACGCGCGCCGCCGACAAAACTCGTGAACCCTCGCCGTTCGGCTTGCTAAACAGGCGCGGCACCTCGTCGCAGGAAGCCACAGAATCGAGCGTGCGATTGTGTTGCCGCCACTCCAAAAAGTCCGGGTAAGAAACGCCCAGAGAATTCGCCGCGGCAGGGTTGGGCGCCGGGGTATCGGCAGGGAATTCGAGGGTGTGGATGGCGACCAGCCGCTCAGGATGGGGGAATCGCAGCGGCCGCAGGAGAATCCCGTCGACCAGGCTAAAGATCGCCGTTGTCGCGCCGATGCCCAGCGCGAGTGTGAGCACGGCGGTCAGGGTGAAACCCGGCCGGCGACGGAACTGGCGGGCGGCGAAGCGGATGCTCTCGAATGACATTGAGCTGATTATGACAGGAACGAGGGCTACAGTGTTTGCAAGGACAAGCGCGCGATTACGTTTGTCACATGCCGGGGAGCGATTCGTTCGCCGCTCAGGAGATTGCGCAACTCGATCGTCGGGAAGATTGGTCGAAGACCAATCCGAGACGACGTTAACGAGGTCGTTCGTGTCGCCGTGCGTTGCGATACAACGTCAGGCACCAAGACACGGTGAAAATTAAAATCAGGACAAGGCCATAGAATCGACTCTTGCCGAAGAGCAGGACCGTAGCCCACCATGCCGCAACAACGCCCCCCGCCCAAAGTATCCCCTGCTTCAACAGGCTTCCTCGGTACCGAGGCATCGCGATCGACGAGCTGCCGCTCCCGTCGCATTCCCTGCATCTGCCTGTCGCCGAACATTCCGGACATTTGGGTTGGTCTGAGTTCAGATGTGGGTTCGTGCCCGTACCATTGCAGTCCGGACATCTCCCGGTGCCTTCGCATCGCGCACACGCAGCGCAACTATGCAGCCACGAGTACCTCAACAGCATTATGCGCTAGCCATTAGGCCATCGCGCTCAAAACCCCCTCGTGGTGGGTCTGACGGGAACGACCCATCCGACAGCAGGTGTAAGGTCAAGTCTCGGCACTCACAAGGCCTACCCCGATCCCGGTCTTCGACCGCAGCGGAGCCATCCTTTCGAGCGATGCGATCGAACACAATTCCAACCCCTTGCAAACGCACTGGCGAATGAGAGAACAGGCAAGGGGAACCTGCTTCGGTAGTTTCCGGGACACGGTTAGGGATGCCAAGTGAAACCCACAAATCCAACGTGCGCAGTTGTCTGTATGGTTCGACGGACATTCTATGGCAGTTTCAGAAAGTCGGGCCACTGCTCGGCCGCTTCGCCCATGGCACGCGCCAAGCTTAGTTTGGCAATGTTGTGCGCGAACACGGCGTTGATGTAATCAAACTGTGCACTGGTCGCCACCTGCTCAGCCTGGGTGTAGTCGACGGTAGTGCTGACCCCGGCTTCGAGCTTCTGACGGGTGAGTTCTGCGGCTTCCTGCGCCACCTCGAGATTTTTCTGCGCAACTTCGACCTGACTGGCGGCGGCTCGCAAATCGAGGAAGGCGCTTCGCACATCACCTTCGATCTGGCCCTTTAAGTCTTCATACTCGGCGCGCCGCTGCTTCAGGGTGGCGTCCGCCTGCTCGATGTCGCCTTCCGCATGGCCGCCCTGCCAAATGGGAATCTTCAGGTTAGCGGTCGCAGTGTAGGTGGTTTGCAATTGGCCGGGGGTTACACCAATGCCGCCGATGTCGGCCGTGACTGCTACAGACGGATAGCGCTCCGCACGAGCGGCAGTTTTCGCGCGTTCCGCGGCACGTACCTGGGCGTCTGCCGCCTTCAGGTCGGAGCGATGGTCATAGGCCTGCTGCAGCGCCTGTTCCACCACGAGCGGCAATAGCGGAGAGTGGGGAATTTCGTCGGTCAATTCGTATTGATCATTGGCCGGCAGGCCGACCATGCGGGCCAGGTTAATTTTCTGCTTTGCATAATCGTTCTCGAGCGAAAGCAGGCGTTGCTGTTCGGTCAGCAACTGCACCTGATTCTTGTCGGCATCGACTTTGGCAAGCACGCCCTGAGCGAGTTGCTCGACACTCTGCTGATAGACCGCGGTTGCCGCTTTCACCTGGGCCTGTTCCGCGGTCAGGCGCGCTTTCGCGGCGGTGGCCTGCAAGTAAGCGCCGCCCACAGCGAGTACAATCAAATCGCGAGCGTCTTCCGTGGAATAACGGCCGGCACGTGTCATATCGTTCATCGCACGATAGTTGTTGAGCGCGCTCACATCGACCACAGACTGTGACAGGTGGGCGCGAAAATCCACGTAATTGAACGGGCCGATGACCGGCGGGATGGCAAATTCCGGCAAACGAAAACGAAAGCCCAACGCGCGCAGGTCCTCGGTTTCGACATTTTCAATCGCCGTGCCGTTAAAGTTTGGCAGCAATGCGCTGCGTGCGGAACGGGCTTGACCTTCCGCCTGCCGCAACGCTTGGATCGCCCCAGTCTGGCCCAGGTTGTAGGAGAGAGCGCGCAGGATGGCTTCGCGAAACCCCAATTTGCCGGAAAAGGGATTGTGAACCGTGCCCAGGGTGCTTCCGGTATAAGCCCCCGTGGTCTGGACGGATGAGTTCAGGGTGTTGACGCTGGTGGTGACGCCGGCGATCGGCGATTCCGTAGCTTTCACGGTGCCGTTCGTTTGCGCCGTGCGGCCAGACAGTGGCAGCTGCACGGCTTGGGTGCTTGGTTGTTGGGTTGCTGCCCCAAATTGCGCGGAGGCGGAACGCGCGAAGGGCAGCGCCAACAGCAGCGCTATGCCACTCCCTCCAGCTGCCTGACGCGCGGCTGCAATCAGTGTGCTCCGAAAATTGAGATGGATGCTTCCCCTTGGCATGAACATGAGACTCCTTGGCACTCCGTCAACTGAGTTGCTTGCGAAACCGCCAAACGCTCAACAACACCAACACCAGCGTGAAGGCTAGAAGGGCAAGAAAGTTCGGCCAAAGCGTGGCCATTCCACTGCCCTTGATCATGGCGCCGCGCGAAATCTGGCCGAAATGCTGAATGGGGTTGAACTGCGCGACCGGCTGGAGCCATTTGGGCATCGCTTCGACCGGCGTAAACGCGCCGGAGAGGGAAGTGAGCGGCGGGTTCACGAAGAAAAGGGTGAGCTGCGCTTGGCGCGCGGACTTGGTGAACGTGGCAATGAAGGTTCCGATACTGATGCCGCAAAGCAGGCACAGGGCCGCCGCGCCCAGGACCAACAACACATTTCCGCGGAATGGAATCCCGAACACTACCTGCATCACGACCACGGCCATCAGGCCCATCATGCAGAGCAAGGCAAAAAGCGGAAACAGCTTGGCAATGATGATTTGCGTGGTCGATGCCGGAGACATCAGCAACTGCTCGAGCGTGCCGATCTCCCGCTCTTTGACGAGCGCGGCGGCGGAAATCAACGAACCGTTCAGGATCAGCAGGACGCCGAGGATGCCAGAAACGATGAACCACGTCGGCTCCAGTCCGGGGTTGTAGAGGTAGGCGGGATGGAGCACGACCAGACCATGCCAGATCACACTTGGCGCAGCAATCTGCGTAAACTGCGCATGAATTCCCTGACTCGAGAGGTTTTGGTTATACGACGCGATCACACCTTCCGCATACCCCTGCGCGATGGTGGCCGTGTTCGAATTCATCGCGTTCAGCAGAATCTGCACCGTGACCGGCCAGCCACGCCGCAAATCGCGAGCGTAGTCGTAGGGAATGACCACTCCGGCATCGAGCTTGCCGTTCGCCAGCTGCTGCGAGAGGTCACCCAGAGAAAGATAGGTCCCGCGGGCCTCGAAGGCTTTGCTCTCGGTCATCTGCGCGATGAGTTCGCGGCTCTCGGGCGTCTTGCTGTCATCGACCACGCCCAGGTGCAGATTGGCCACCGTCGGATTCAAGGCGAAGCCGAAGAGCAACAATTGCAGCGTCGGGGGAACGATCAGGGACATAGCCAGGCGGCGGTCACGCAGAATTTGTCGGAATTCCTTGCGCACCAGGGCCCGCATGCGCGGACCAAGCAGGGTGCGCAGTCTCTTCTTCATCGCTAATCCTTCAACTGCATCCGCCGCATATTCCGCCAGGCCAAGAAGTAGAACGTCGATCCGATTCCAGCAATGATGAGCACCTTCCACCACACCGCAGACCAGCCCCCACCGGCGAGCATGGCGTCGCGCACCACCTCGATGTAATAGCGGCCCCAGACGAAATTCGACAGCCAACGAATTGAGGCGGGAATGTTGGAAATGGGAAACAGCAGGCCGGAAAACATGTAGACCAGCAAGAAACCGGTCAGCGCGATCACTTGCATGGCGGCCACCTGGCTGGGAACCGCAGCGCCAATCATGTTGCCAAAGGCGGTGACGCAGAATAGGTACAAAAGGGTGGCGATTAGAAATGGCGTGGGATCGCCGACCACGCGCAAACCGAAAGAAAAAAACAAAATCGCCAACATAATCAGCGCCTCCCCCGTGCCCACCACCATGAAAGCCAGGATTTTGCCCAGCAAAAATTCATGGGCGGAAATATTGGCAACATAGACTTGGAGAATGGTCTTCTGTTCGCCCTCTTTGGCCATGGCCAGGGTCGCCAGCAAGGGAGGGAAAATCGACATGGCCATGACGAAGATTCCCGGGCCATAAAATTTCTGGGAGGAGCGGCTGGGGTTGTACCACAAGCGAATGGCCGCGGTGATCGGCAGAGGTCGGGTGGCGTCGCCCCGCTCCGCGTTGAAGGCGCGAACAATTTCCGCCGCGTCCCCGGAAATAATTTGGGCGGTGTTCGAGTCCGAGCCGTCAATCTGCAGCTGCACTTCCGCTGTCTCGCCGCGGGCGATGCGCCGCCCAAAGTCCTCCGGAATGATCAAGGCAGCCCGGGCTTTATTTGCCGTGAAGGCCAACTCGGGCTGTCGGTCCGTCGGCCAAGGCACAATATGGAAGCTGAGCGCATTGCGGAAAGCATCGACTAGCTTCTCCGATGCCAAGGAGGCATCTAAATTCTGCACGATGATGGGGAGGTCGCTTACCGTAAGCGAAATAGCGGTGGTCTGAAGGAGCAAGAGAACAACCGGCAGCAGGAGAGCGAGGGCAAGAGCGAGCCGGTCCCGCTGCAACTGGGTCAGTTCCTTTCCTGCTTGGGCAAGAATGCGCCGCATGGGACTCACCTTCGTGCCGTCTTTTCCGGCTGAACTTTAGTCTTCCGCGCTGACCTTTCCTTGCTGTCGCGCCTGCTCCACAACGCTGATAAACACATCCTCGAGGGAAAAACGGCCTTCCCGTGCGTCCAACACGCGGATCCCGGCGCGTTCCAGTTGCGCTTGCGTGTTGCGGATCGCGGTGTCGGTGTTTTCATCGCTGATGACGTGCAATGATGTGCCAAAAATGGAAACCCGCCAGCGCTCCCTGGCCGACTTCAGCAAATCCGCGGCGCGCTGCGTCTGGTCCACGCGGAATTCCAGTAAATGTCCCTTCTGCTGGGCCTTGATTTCGCTGGGTGTGCCTTCGAGCAGCAACTCGCCCGCCACCATGAGTCCTAGGCGATTGCATTGTTCCGCTTCTTCGAGATAGTGCGTAGTTACCAGCACGGCGGTGCCCGAATCAGCCAGGTGATTGATCATCGACCAGAACGCGCGACGCGCTAACGGGTCCACGCCGGAGGTGGGTTCGTCGAGAAAGACAATCGCCGGCTCATGCATGATTGCCGACCCAAACGCAACCCGCTGCTTCCAACCTCCGGGCAGACTCCCGGTCAACAGGTGCTGCTTGCCTTCCAAGCCGGCAAAGCGCAGCACCCAGCGCTCTTTTTCTTCCCGTTCTCCGGGTGGGACGCCGTAGACGCCGCCGAAGAAATCC
Organism: Terriglobales bacterium; assembly: GCA_030040855.1. Lineage (GTDB taxonomy): Bacteria > Acidobacteriota > Terriglobia > Terriglobales > Acidobacteriaceae > JAFAGX01. Next base: position 3,622 of record JASHSL010000499.1, on the reverse strand, counting down.
AAATTCTCCTCGATGGTCAGATCGTTGTAGAGGGAAAATTTCTGAGACATATAACCGATCTGCTGGCGAATGCGCGCCGACCTGAGCGCCTTGCCGGCTTCGCCGGCAAGCTGCATGGCGCCATGGCTGGGTTCCAGCAATCCGCAGAGCATCTTGATGGTCGTGGTTTTGCCGGCTCCATTGGCGCCCAGCAGTCCGTAAATCTCACCGTATTTCACCTGCAAGCTGACGTTGTGTACTGCGGTGAACGAGCCGAACTGTTTGGTCAGGCCCTTTGCGCCGATGCCCACGTTTCCACGCAAGGCGCGATGGTCTTTGTGGCCGGGAAACGCTTCATCGCTGGTGCGTTCACCGAGGTCGCGCAAAGTGGCGACGAAGGTGTTCTCCAGGGTGGGTTCGTCGACCTGAATATCGTCGATGGGCAAGCTCTTCTCCCGCATCACCCGTTCGACTTCGGCTAGGCCGCGCTCTGGATTGTGGGTAAGCAGGTCGAGCCGGTCGCCAAAGCGTTGCACGTCGAAAATCTGCCTGCCAGTCCGGCGAAACTCGAGCGCGCTCAGCGCCTCGCGCAGTTTTGGCGTGCGCAGTTCAATGCGCTTGGCGCCCAAGCTTCTGCGGATTTCTCCGGGCGTGCTGAGCTGCTGGATTTGCCCCTGGTGAATCAGCGCGACGCGATGGCAGCGTTCAGCTTCGTCGAGATATGGGGTGGCCACCAGCACGGTTAAGCCTTCTCCTGTCAGATGCGCGACGGTGTCCCAAAATTCGCGGCGGGAGACTGGATCGACGCCGGTGGTGGGCTCGTCGAGAAGGAGAACCCGAGGTTCGGCGACCAGGGCGCAAACCAGTGAAAGCTTCTGCTTCATGCCGCCGCTTAACTGGCCCGCCAGCCGCCCCTGAAAACGATCCATGTCGAACGCCCGGAGGTAACGGTGACCGCGCTCTCGAAGGTCGGCTTCAGAAACCCCGCGCAGCTGGCCGACGTAACTGATGTTTTCCATGACGCTGAGGTCCGGATACAAACTGAAGGTTTGCGTCAGGTAGCCAGTTTGCGACCGGGCGTTACGCGCCGGTTGGCCAAAAATCTGTGCGCTGCCCTCGCTCGCTTCCATGACGCCCGCCAGAATCTGGAAGGTGGTGGTTTTGCCCGCGCCATCAGCCCCGATTAAACCGAAGATTGCGCCGCGCTCAACCTCGAAGCTGATACCGCGCACCGCTTCCAGCTCGCCATAGCGCTTCCACAAATCGCACACGGCGATGGCCGCCGGGGTGGGAGGCTGCGCCCCATGCCGCAGCGCGTTCCGGTCTGTGACGGCTGTGCTCATTGCACTCGCCTATGGGGCGGCCACCGGTCACCGCTCACCAGGATTTCGCCGTCGGCGGGCATGCCTGGTTTCGCGTAGCCGATGCCTTGGGTCAGTTGCAGTTTTACGCCGACCACTTGCTTGACGCGGTCGTTGCGGAAATAGGTGTTCTCGGGAGTGAAGGTTGCCTGGGGATCGATCCGAAGCACGTAGCCATTCAAAGGCTGCTTCGGATTGGAATCGAGGTAAATGCGACACGGTTGACCAATTTTGACCTTGCCGATTTCGCCTTCGGGAATGAAACCGCGCAGATAAACCTTGCTCAAATCAAGGAGGGTGATAATCGCCGTCCCGGCTTGCACGACCTCCCCCGGTTCCGCGGCGCGCGTGATGACGGTGCCGTCAAACGGCGCCTGAACGGTCAGGTCTGCGCGGTTCGCTTCGGCTTCTACCAATTGCGCCTGTGCCTGCGCGGTCTCTGCTTTTGCTGCCGCGACCTGGGCTTGCTGCAGAACGATCTGGCGTTGCGTGCTGGCGACTTGGGTATCGCGAATCTTGGGATTGTCCAGGTTGGCTTGTGCGGTAGTCAGAGCGCCCTTCGCGGATTCCACACGTCGTTGCGCTGCAGCCACGGCCGCCGCCTGTTGTTCCGCGGTGGCGTCCGCTTGCAGCCCCTGCTGCTCAGAAACCGCCCCGGTCTTCGCCAGCTTCATATACGCGTTGCGGTTGAATTCTGCAAGCCGCAGAGCGGCCTGTTGTTGCGCCAGGTCGGCTTCGGCAGCGGTCAAGTCGGCTTGCGCCTGACGCACACGGCCTTCGGCATCGGTTTGGGATTGCACCACTTGCAGTTGGTTCTGGCGCAACTGCTCGTCCAGAATGTTGATCTGATCGTTGGCTGATCTCGCTTTCGCCTGTGCGTCGGCCAATGCGGCGCGGGCAGCTTCTTCCTGCGCCCGGATCTGGGCGTCATCGAGGCGGGCAATCACTTGCCCGGCCGTGACCGAGTCGCCTTCACGCACGGTGATTGCAATGATTTTGCCGCTGGTTTTCGGCGCCACCGCGGAATCATCACCTTCAATGCGGCCGCTGAGGGCAACAATGCTCGCGGGCAGGGGCGGATTCGCGAAGAACACCTTCCAAATCAGAAGGAGCACCATAACCAAGCCGACAACCAGCAGGATGCGCGCGACGCGGCCGCGCGGTGCACGTTCCTCGCTGGACGTACTTGGGGTTGCTGGCGGCTGGTCCGCTCCGGTGTGGGACTTCTGGGCGGGTGTCAGTGTTTCCGTATCACTCATGAGGGTGTGCTCTCGCGTTCGCCTGGAGTTTCTCAAGTGTCTCGTGTGCAGTCGGGGGGTTGGTTTCGACCACGTCATTTCCGTGCGAGCGGCCATGGAAAAGTCTGCGATGTGCTCCGCGTGATGCGGTCGAGTGGTTCCGGGAGTGGAGCCTCCCTTCGAGTTGCCACCACGAAAGAACCGGCCGGGATAAGCTGTAGAAAAGAACTTGGCCAATCATGCTGTTCTTGCACGGCTGCGCTCTTTCGTGCTCCGGCACCAACCCCAACATCTCCCCTACAGCCTCGGGCATACGCGGCGGCGGCCCCTTCAACCCCGCTGTCCGACCTGAACAGCATAATCGATCGGGTCCAGAACCGCGGAACAGAGGCGTCCGTAACCAGGTTAGGGTAAATCCTCCTGGCTCGGCACCATCTCACTTTACACGCTGATCGCGCTGGTTCGGATCGGATTCAGCACTGCCTATGTGGTTGGGAGTGCGGAAGTTGACGGAGGCTCGAACTAACGGCGAATAATCAATTGTGAGAGGTCCGGTTCGTAGCCTTCGTCTTCGATGGTTTTCCGGGCAGCCAGACGTAAGGTCTGCTCATCGGCATTTTTTGAGGCAACGCAATGACGGCGAATTACTTCCTCGCCCGCTTCAATTCTGACCAGCCAGTTTGACCTAGCCGCATCCCACGAGAGTTCCACACGATCGGCACGCATAGCGACCTCCCTCTCCATCTACGAAGATTGTAGAGCAGAGGAGCCAAGACGGAATAGGGTTTGCCGTCACCTCGATCATGTCTTGGTGGAGAGGAGGCATTCAACTCAAACCTTGAAAGCTTAAAGGCACCTCTGAATTCGAGGAAGTGGGGAACTGCTACTCGCGATTTTCACCTCCCAAATTGCAAACTCCTTATATATCAAAGTCTTGTAGCTTCTTTGTAGCTTGAACAATTCACTGGAATGAGTGTTTTTCCATCGACCATCTTCCAGACGCACCTGAGCACATTTAATGGTTTGGGAATCTTGAAAAAACAG
>JASHSL010000498.1 GCA_030040855.1 Terriglobales bacterium | reverse complement strand
TCGACTTCGGCGATCGTGGTCCACCATCCCAGCGCCAAGTATTTTGTAGTTTAAAGCGAACCGGCCTGCGGTTGATTCCGGGCAAGGCAGCCATGCATGCACCGACTGGCCTCAACCATTTCCAGGCGGTTTCGATCGCCAGCCAACCTACGGCCGGCGGTTTTGGGCTGCGGCAACCGCTTCCGGCTCCATAGCCGCGATGATCGAATCGGCAAACTCGGAGGTACCGGCCTTGCCACCCACATCTCGGGTTAATTTGTCGCGGGTGCGGTAGACCATCTCGAGCGCATTCTGTATCTTGAGCGCTGCTCCGTGCTCGCCGAGATGGTGAAGCATCAGCTCAGCACAGCGAATCACGGCCGTCGGATTGGCCAGGTCTTTCCCGGCAAGGTCGGGAGCCGTGCCATGCACGGCCTCAAAGATTGCGCAGTGGTCTCCCAGGTTCGCACTCGGAACCATTCCCAATCCGCCGACAAAGGCCGCACAGAGATCAGAAATGATATCGCCGTACAAATTCTCCATCAGCAGCATGTCGTACTGATAGGGATTCATGACCAGCTGCATGCAGGTGTTGTCCACGATGTGCTCGCCGTAGGTAATTTCCGGATACCCCTTGGCCACTTCCCGGGCACAGCGGAGGAAGAGGCCATCGGAAAGCTTCATGATGTTTGCCTTATGAATGGCATGGATCTTCTTGCGCTGATTCTTGCGGGCATATTCGAAGGCGAATCGTGAAATGCGCGTGCACGCCTTCTCCGTCATGATCTTCAGGCTCTCCACCACGCCCGGTACGACTTCGTGCTCGATGCCGGAGTACAAGCCCTCGGTATTTTCCCGGATGATGATGAGATCGACCTGCGGATAGCGCGTAGGGATGTGGGACAAATTGCTGATCGGACGGAAGTTCGCGTACAGCTCAAAGCGCTTACGCAACGCCACGTTAATGCTGGGAAAGCCGTGGCCGATGGGCGTCGAAATCGGGCCTTTCAGGCCAACCCGGGTGCGTCCGATAGAGTCGATGAGCGCACTGGGAATGTATTCCTGATATTTCTCGTAGGCCTCCGCCCCCGCCGCATACGTTTCCCACGCGAACTTCAGCCCCGTAGCCTCGAGGACGCGGACGGCGGCTTGCATTACCTCCGGTCCGATACCGTCTCCCGGGATGAGGGTGATCTGGTGAGGCATATTATTTTATTCTCGTTATTTTATTCTCGCGGCTCGGACTAAGCCCGGCTAACGTGGGGATTTGCTCGTCCGCGGTTGAAATTCAACCGGTTGATGGGTTCTGTCTTTTTCACGGTAAACCAAGGTCGCGCTGCCCGACACCCCGGGTGCGAGCAGCGTTACTATTGCGGTTTGCCAACTGTCTTGCTACGAACCTCAGTTCCATCTTTTGCTTTTATGAGATCTTTCAACTCATTCATGAATTCCTGAACGTCTTTGAAGTCCAAATAGACCGAGGCAAAGCGCACATAAGCCACTTTGTCGTAACGTCTCAATCGGTTCATGATGAGTTCGCCCAGTTCGCTGGTCTTGCGTTCGCGCTCCGCAGATTCGATCACGAAACTCTCGGCTTCGTTCACGATTTGCTCCAGCTTACCAATTGGAACCGGCCGCTTTTCGCAAGCACGCAGGAGTCCATTCAACACCTTTTGCCGGTCGAATTTCTCTCGCCTGCCATCCTTCTTTACCACCATGTAGGGGATTTCGTCGATGCGCTCGTAGGTGGTGAAGCGCTTGCCGCACTTCAGACACTCGCGCCGCCGGCGGATAGACTCGGCTTCCTTACTTTCTCTCGAGTCCACGACCTTGTCATTCACGAACCCGCAAAAAGGGCACTTCATGGCTTAGACGACCAGGGCATTGTAACAGGCTGTCCCGGACGACGGCGCCGAGATCCTAACCACAAGCGGAAAGCAGGTGAGAGGCTCAGGCTTCGAAAAAAAAGCAAAACTTCGATGTTGTGGTCGCTCGATCCAGACAGCTGATGGGTCGCGACAGAAACGTCGGTCGGAAGGCCTGTTTACGCGAGGACAATTGTTAGCAAGATAAACACCCAAACCTGGCAAAAAACGCCAACTGCGCTCGCATTTTTGCAAAAAACCGTATATGCTTGTCCCGCAATTCCCGCTGCACCGTTAATTCGGACCACACTTTGGAATTCTCGCGTGAGGGGCGCATGCGACGGAGAGAGGGTTATTATGCCTGTGGCGCAGGAGACTGTGGCGGTTTTTATCCTGGCAGAAAACCGGCTTTTGCGAGAGGCCCTTACCCGCATTCTCAACAAGAAAAGCGACATCCGCGTTGTCGGAGCTTCCGCGTTCGTGCCCGAGATTGCGCAGCAAATAGCGCAACTGGCGCCCGATGTTCTGCTTTCTGATTCCGCCGCGGCGGCATTATCGGAATTACATTTGATCACGGAAATAAGAACTGCAGTTCCCGGACTCAAGGTCGTCATGATCGGGATGGAAGCCGATAAGGCGATCTTTCTTCGGCTGGTCCGCGAGGGCATCGTAGGTTACGTCCTGAAAGACGCATCCGCTATCGAAGTGGCGGCGGCCGTGCGCTCGGTGGCGAACGGAGAAGCCGTTTGCCCCCCTGTGCTTTGCCTTGCCCTTTTGGAAGAAGTGGCGCAACAAAAACCCCAACCCGCACGCTTCATCGTTAGACACGGTCTCGGCCTCACTCGCCGAGAACAGCAACTGGTTCAAATGATCAGCGACGGTTTGACGAACAAGGAGATCGCCGGTCAGCTGAACCTCTCGGAGCAGACCGTGAAAAACCACATTCATCGCATTTTGCGCAAGCTCGGAGCCAGCGATCGCTTTACCGCCGTAGAGCTGTGCCGACTGCCTGGCGCGGTGGCATGAACCAATGAGCATTCGGCGTTCGGCGGTACTTTTTGGGTACCAAAGGTGTGGTAGGCTCCTTGGAATCGCCCGCCGATCTTGGTACCTCCCGTGTACAAGTCATTGGGCCGAATTAGAGTCTTACTTTTCCCCGCGTAATCGGAGAAACTGCGCAGCACGGAGAAAATCGTGCAGAAGGTCAGAGTGTTGGTCGCAAATAGGCCCCGGTTGATGAAGGACTTGGTCCTTGCCACGATCGGAGATCAGCCAGATATCGAGATTGTCGGCCAAGCCCAGGACCGGGAGGAAATAATCGAACTCGTCGAACGGACGCGTCCCGACTACCTAATCATCGCTTTGGAGGAGTCGGAGACGCGGCCGGGATTGAATGGGTTTCTATTGGGTCGATATCCCAACATGAAAATTCTTGCCCTTGCTGCAGAGCGAAATAGTGGCATTTTTTATTGGGCATTTGTCGATATCCGTTCCAGGCGCGTTGAATCCTCAGAACAAGGCATCCTAAACGTTTTGCGGAATCGACCGGAGCTGGTCGCAGGCTAGGCGCGCGTAAATGCGGGGTCGGAGACGAACCGCTTTGAAGACAAAAATCGATCTCTCCACCCAATTTTGCTGGTGACGGATAGTTCTTCGAACGGGAGAGCGGGGATCTGGGGGTGTCCCTGGTGTCCCTGCCGCGACTTTAGGTAGCGGCAAGGGTTAGGTCGGGGGTCGGGTCAAGGCGCAGAGCTAGTTTTTGTGCCACGCAGTCGGTTCGCATGGCGCGAACCTTGTAGACAAGCAACGTGAATTGAAAGGGTTAGCTCACAGACGCCCTGTAAGTGAGGGAGCGAAGCTGTAGCAAACTGCGTTATACCCGTGAGCCTAAGCGATAACACCAGCATCGTGCAAGAAGCGGCACTGTCTATCGATGTCTCCGCTAGGCCAGTCGCAGCGCCGCTCCAGGTGCGCTGGTATGCCACCTACGTCTGTTCCCGGCATGAGAAACAGGTCCTCTCCCAATTGCAAGAACGTAACGTGAGTTGCTTCCTCCCGGTTTACCGCAGTGTACGTCGCTGGAAGGACCGGCGCAAAGAACTGGAGCTCGTCCTCTTTCCTGGGTACGTATT
>JASHSL010000497.1 GCA_030040855.1 Terriglobales bacterium | reverse complement strand
CACCTGGTGCGCTGCCGTAGACACTCCCCAGAAAAATCCTTTTGGGAAGTCGATTCGTGAGCTGTTTGAAACCAAGGGGGTTGTGGAATTGGAAAGTTGTGCGGCTTCCGGGACAAATGCCATTGCTCTCGCATTCTAAGAGATGGGCGCACCTCCTGGTAATACGAACTGATGGGCAATAGTTGATGTTTTAGGTTCTTCCTTTATCCTAGTCTGTAACCTGCACTCAAGGTAAGCTGGATGCTCATATTGGCCTCCCGAAGGCCGTTCAACACGTGGTACTGCCGGCCGTTTTCGGACACAATTGCCACCTTGGCAACCGCTTCCTGGCCCTCAAGCCTGGAAAGTTCGGGAAACAATCTGGGCTTATTGCAGTAGATCTTGGTGGAATCGCCATTCTGCTCGATGGAGAACATTGCGGACTCGGTGCCGCTGCTCGCCTTACGCATGGTTTTTCCTGAAGCGTCAGGCTCGAGGGCACCGACAATGCCTTGGATCGTTGTGTGCTCCCCGTTGCTAGGGCGAAGCCGGTGACTGCTCTGGGGGTGATGCTAGAATAGCAGCGCGACTGGGCGGAGACACCTACGACGCGGTCATGGACATCGTAAAGATCCACTGCAGCGCCTACGGCATCGGCGTCGAATATGCCTATACGATGGTGCACAGCGCTCCAGAGACGAAGTACCCGGAGTACGTTGTGCCTGCTGCCGCTAAAACGGCTGCCTAGACCTACCCTTGGACGCAACGAAGTTGGCGTCTGGGACGAAGACGGCCTTGGGCATATTTTCACTGCCAACATGACAGGCAACATCGTGTTCCTTCCGCTTTGCGGCTGCGTGCGCGCCAGGGCTCTCCCTGTGGCGCTCTCTGACAGCGCTCGCTGCGTTCTCAGTGGGCGCGTTAACTGGTGGGCGCCTCGCGACAACACTTGCGCCGCTTTCAATCAATCCTTGGAGGATGACCGGAATCACGACCGAGGCCATGTTCCTGCTCGGGGCAACCCTGGTCGGTCGGTTGTCGCTCGCTTCCGGGTGAATCAACCCGCGTGTACGCAGTGATTGTGCCTTTCAGCGCTGCGTATGAGTGTCAGAAACGCTAAGGTTCGGAAAATTGGCCAGCAAGATGGCTAACCGCCGGTACGACCTTTTTAAGGTTCTTGACTCTGGAGGTCTAACGAGGGAATCGTTTGAGTTCGAATACAAAAACAGCGGCCATACGCAACTGGCATACCGAACTTGGACCGAAGAAGATCGTCAACGTTGCCATCCCGACCTGCGTTCTTTTACTCATAATCTTTCCGGGGATGGTTCGAGCACAGACTCCGGACCCCACGCCTCCGGGACCACCGTCGAATCCTGCCCGGCCGCCCCTCAATCCTTTTCCTCAGTTGGGAAACTGGAGTTTCCTCAGAGATCCGAACCAGCGGACGGATTTGTTTGACCCGCTCAAATACATCCCAATTGGAAACGGAGATTCGTTTCTAAGCTTTGGTCTGGAGTACCGGATCGAATACGAACGCTATACCGCCTATAACTTCGATATGGGTCCGCAGGATCAAGCCGGCTACTTGATGCAGCGCTTGTTGCCGCACATGGACCTTCACTTCACGAATCACGTCCGCATCTACACCGAATTTCAATTCGACTATATCGATTTTCGCAATGGTGGCCCGCGCCCTGGAATTGATGAGGACCCTGGCGACGTTCACCAGCTGTTCTTCGATATGGGAAGCAACGCGACTTCTGGCTTGGGCTTCAACCTGCTTGCTGGTCGGCAGGAAATTGTGGAAGGCCGTGGCCGGTTATTCGACAACAACGAAGGACCCACCGTCAAACTGAGCTTCGACGGATTCAAGCTACGTTACGCGTCAAACAAAGGCAGTGTCGATGTATTCGCGGTGAAACCGGTGAATGACAACCCAGGCTTCTTCGACGACGCGCCGATACATGCCCAAAGCGTTTGGGGAGCCTACGCCAGCGATATCGCTTTGGGGTCGATTCGACCCAAACTCGACCTCTATTACGTCGGCTTCGACAATAAAGACGCCTCTTATGTTATTGGGCAAGGCCGCGAAATACGCTACACCTTGGGCGGAAGGTTTGACCAGGCAATTGGCAGCGGCCTCGACTTCGATTGGGAGGGCGCGTTCCAATGGGGTGCCTTCACCAATCACTCGATTCGCGCCTTTACTGTTCAGACCGAGACGGGATACACGTTCGCGAGCTCGCCGGGCCACGTTCGTCCTTTCCTGCGTTGTGACGTTTCCCGTGGTGGCGGCAGCGATCACAAACTTAGTACCTTCAATTCTCTGTTTCCCCGCGGCGCGTACATCACTCCAAAAGCAGCTCCGCCGTTTGCCTTGGATAATGTGATCGACGTTCATCCGATGGCGTGGTTTCAACCAGTGCCTCACGTCGAGACCTCCGTCGGTTGGGACTGGTTCTGGCGCTACAACACAAACGATGGACTCTACACATTTGGCGGATTTCCGCTTCTCCCGGGCAATCTTTCCAGGGACCGTTACATCATGGAAATGGGGGATATGGAAGTGCGCTGGGCGCCGGCTCGGCACGTGATCATTGCACTGAATTTGATGGGAACGATTAACGGCCCGTTTCTCGATAACACAGTTAAGTCCCATGACATCACTTATGCCAATATCGGATTTACCTATCGCTTTTGAGTTTCGCCGCAGGATTTTGCCCACCTGGTTCAGCGGTTTCATAAGTCAGAGGATGTTTGATTTGAGATTTGGTTCGGCTTTCACTTCCAGGTCCCTAAGATGGTTGCGCTGGTAAGGACTGGCGCCCGGGTGAGCTTGGGGTTCAAGAGCATGGGGACGTGGCTGCTGGCGCACTCCGTAGCGGTGGCGCTTATGCGCTTCGCAACGAACCGTTGCAGCTCGGGTTCGACTGTGCGGTCGTTCGTGGCCACGATGTACGAACTGGGCTTCGACCTCCAGGCAACACCGTCAAGCGTCTGTGTGAACAGGTCCGCAGCCGTCGCAAAGTCAGTTGCCCGGACGACTTTCTTCTCCTGTCGTGCGGGAGTTGCCCGAAAAGCTTCGGCGACATTCGAAGTTCTCTGGTTGTTCTGTGTCGTCCTGTTCTTTGTAGCAATGATCGCAGCTGTTCGGCTGCGCAAAAGAAGGGTCTAACTGTCAGCGATCCAATTACCATGGAAACCCAGTGGAACGCGGACCGGCAGGTGAATGCGGGCAACCGGTTCGCCCGCGAAATCCTGCGCTGCAAGAATCACCAAATCCGTGCTGCCCCCATCGAGATCGTGAGCAAAGGCCATGACATAGCCTTCGTCTTCGCTGGCGCTGAGCGACACGGGAGCAAACACGGCTTCCCCCGTTGCGCCGCGCTCGAAACGGTGCTCCTCGACCGCGCCGCTTTCGACGTCATGTTTGATCAGGACATTGCCAGACGCGTGGCCCGTCACGGTGGCCGGGGCCAGGACGTTATCCTGGAGTTGCTTGAATGCGGTCGTATATCCGTAGCGATGCGGCCGGCTGATGACTCTATCGTCGACGCGCGGAAACTCCTGAAAGAACCGGTCGCTGAGAGACCGAAGAGTGACCTTGCCGTTGACAGGGTCGATGGTCCAGCGATCGAGGGTAACCGGGCCCGTTCCTGTCATCAGCGAAACATCGTAACGGCCCGCATAGCGGCACACGTCGACGCAAACACGGTCACCATCGTCGTAAGCGTTGAGCGTATGAAAGACAAAGCAGGGCTCGACGGGGAACCAGCGCGTTCCAGGTGAGCTGTCGTTGCGCGAAAGCAATCCCACGCGCGGTTCATGGGACGGATTCCAGACATAAGGGAACCTCCCAGCTTTCGCCGCATCAAGACTGAACGTGACCGGCAGATCATAAAGGACGACATATTTTTCAGTCAGGGCGAAGTCATGCATCATCGGTTTGTCGCGAACGGCAATCTCGGTGATGTGGCTCACTCGGCCAGTCTTTTCGATGATGATGTGCTGGACATTATCCTGACGATACGAATACGCGATGGCGTGAACCTCGCCCTTCTGCTGGTCGGTTTTGGTATGCGCGGCGAAACCAGCGGGCAGGGCACCGGCGAAATCGTAAGGCCCGACCGTGTTCAGTTCGTCGGAGATCTGGTACGGTAGGGCACCACCTTCAACCGTCGCAAGGATTCGGCCGGCGTGAGCGAGAATGTGAGTGTTGGCGGCGAAGTCGTGGTCATGGA
>JASHSL010000496.1 GCA_030040855.1 Terriglobales bacterium | reverse complement strand
CATCTTTATGGTGATCACGCCGCTGACGCCCAAAGGCTTGGAGGCTCTGGTCCCGCAGCCGCCGCCCCCCAACCAGAAGCAACAGCCGGAGACCAGCCGTACGATCGTGGTGCAGCTGATTGATCGCGGCTCAGGCCAGGCACCGGGCCTCAAAATCAATCAGGAAGACACTACCTGGGACGGGTTGCAAACACGCCTGACCGACATCTTCAAGACTCGCGCCGAGAAGGTGATGTTCGTGAAAGGCGATGACAATGTACCGTTTGCCGATGTGGCCGATGTCATTGACATTGCTCACGCTTCCGGGGTGGACAAAGTAGGCCTGATCACCGCCAAGATCGAAGCGGGCGGATAGGACTCAACGCGGACGCCGGCGGCGAGTTTCGATGCTTTTCTCCAGGTATAGACCCGGCGCCGGGAGACGCTTTCTGCGCCAAGGTCCCGGATTGCTTCGCGAGGAAAAACAATGAGCGACACGAAACGTGTGCTGGCGCTGCTGGCGGCAGGGGTGATTCTTCTCTCTGCCACGGCCTGCAACAAGCTGAGGGCGCGCGATCAACTGAATAAAGGCGTGTCCTCTTACAAGAACGCCAGATATGAGCAGGCCATCGACCATTTTCAACAGGCGGTTTCCTACGATCCGACGTTGATCAATGCCCGGCTGTACCTGGCGACGGCCTATGCCCAGCAATACATTCCCGGAGTCGACGCCGACGACAATACCCGAATGGCGAACCAGGCCATTGAGCAGTACAAGGAAGTTTTGGAGCGCGATCCGAAGAATATTAATAGCATCAAAGGGATCGCCTATCTCTATCTGCAAATGAAGAAGTTCGATGACGCCAAGGACTACTATCGCAAGGCCATTGCCATGGACCCGAATGATCCTGAGCCCTATTATTCGATCGGTGTCATCGATTGGACGCAGTCCTACCTGCCGCGCATGGAGGCCCGCGCCAAGCTGGGGCTGAAGCCCGACGAGTCGTTGAACGGGAAGAATAAGGATCAAAAGCAGGCTTGCGCGGAACTCAAGCAACAAAATAGTCCAGTCATCGACGACGGGATCAATGTCCTCAAGAAGGCCCTGGAGTTGCGCCCGGATTACGACGATGCCATGGCCTATATGAATCTGATGTACCGCGAGAGGGCGGACCTCGAATGTGAAGATCCCGCCGCCCGTGCCGCCGACCTGAAGACGGCGGATGAGTGGGTCGACAAGACCATGGCGACCAAAAAGGCCAAGGCGGAGAAGCAGCCGGGCGCCCAAGGTATCACCATGGATCAAGGAAATAAGTAGTCCCCGCCGCGCTCACAAACGGCTGCGGAGTTCCAAACCCGACGCCCCGGGTTGGGCTCTCCCGGTGGCCTCCGCTCGGTTCCGGTACAATTCAGTTGGTTAGGGTTGCGACCTTGCCCTGCCGCCGTCCTGTCTAATCCGTGGCAATGTTCAAAAAGATACTGATAGCCAACCGGGGAGAGATTGCGGTACGCATCATTCGCGCCTGCCGCGAACTCGGAATCTCGTCGGTAGCGGTGTACTCGGAGCGAGATCGGGCCGCCTTGCATGTGCGCCACGCGGATGAAGCCTATCCCATCGGCCCGGCTTTAGCCGCCGAATCCTACCTCAACATCGCGAGGATCCTCGAGACGGCGAAATTGAGCGGGGCCGAAGCGATTCATCCCGGCTATGGTTTTCTCGCGGAAAATGCAAAGTTTGCCCGGGCGTGCGCCGACGCGGGCATCAAATTCATCGGCCCCAGCCCGGAGGCCATGGAACGATTGGGATCAAAAACGCGGGCCCGGCAGCATTTGGAGAAGGCCGGCGTGCCGGTCGTGCCGGGGAGTTCGCGCGGTCTGACATCGAAGGAACAAGCCGAGGAGGTGGCGGCGAAGATCGGATATCCGGTGATGCTGAAGGCCGCCGCCGGTGGGGGCGGGATGGGAATGCGCCTGGTCGAGGAACCGGGGCAGGTGAAATCGGCCCTCGAAGCCGCCCAGAGCGAAGCCTTGCGCGCCTTTGGAGACGGCGAGGTTTACCTCGAAAAAGCCGTGATTAACCCTCGTCACATCGAAATGCAGGTGTTGGCCGACGAACACGGTCACACGGTGTATCTGGGGGAACGCGAGTGTTCCCTTCAGCGCCGTCATCAGAAGGTGCTCGAGGAAGCCCCTTCTCCCCTGCTCGATTCGGACCTGCGGCGGCGCATGGGCGAAGTTGCCGTGCGCGTGGCTCGGAGCGGGGGCTATTCGAACGCGGGCACGGTCGAGTTTCTCGTCGACCAGGACCGGAATTTCTATTTTCTTGAGATGAACACCCGCTTGCAGGTTGAGCACCCGGTGACCGAGCTGGTGACCGGGCTCGATCTGGTTCATCTGCAGATTCTGATTGCCGCCCACAAGAAGCTGCCGTTTGGTCAGGACGAGGTCCAGCTCCGCGGGCACGCCATCGAATGCCGTATTTACGCGGAAGATCCGGAAAACAATTATTTTCCCAGCCCGGGCAAGATCACGCTTCTGGTCACGCCTTCCGGCCCCGGCATCCGCCACGACAGCGGCATCTACGAAGACTGGACCGTGCCCTCCGATTACGATCCGCTGCTGGCCAAGCTGATCGGGTATGGAGCCGACCGCGCGCAGGCGGTGGCGCGACTCGAGCGCGCGCTGGACGAGTATTTCGTGGGCGGGATCAAGACCAACCTCTCCTTGTTCCGAAGAATCTTGGAAGATGCTGACTTTCGGCGAGCGAAGATCGATACCGGTTATCTGGATCGGCTGCTTGCCGCCGCTCCGTCCAAACCCGGCCCGCAACAGGCAAGAATTGCCGCCATTGCCGCCGGCCTGTTTGCCGTGCTCGACGCGGGCGCGGCGGTCTCGGCGAATGGCAGTGTCGCTGTCCCCGCCGCCGACTCTCCGTCGGGTTGGAAGCGGGCGGCGAGATTGGAAGCTCTGAGGGGAACCGATCCCGGGCCCCTGGCCGGCCGCGCAAGCCCCCGATGGGGCAACTCCCGGTGACCGTGGATCGGAGCTTCGAGGTCCCGGCTCCCCCTAGCTTAGGCGCGTGCATGCATTACGAGGTCACCATCGACGATAAGACGTACCGCCTCGAGCTGGTGCGCTCCGCCCGAGGCTGGCACTGTCGCCTCGACGGCGAGGAGGTCGGAGTGGACGGAGTGCTGGTCGAGCGCGACGTACTCTCCCTCCTGATCGACGGCAAGGCCTATGAGATCAAGCGCGAACGCACCCCGAACGGCCTGTATTTTTCGCTCGGCCGCGGGCGCTACGCCGCGGAGTTGCGCGATCCACGTTCGCTCGGAGGCCGCCGGCGAAAAACCGGCGGGGACCCCGGGGTGAAAAAACTCCTTGCACCTATGCCGGGCAAAGTTGTGCGCGTGCTGCTCCGCGAACATGCCGAGGTCGAGCTCGGGCAAGGCGTTGTGGTGGTTGAGGCTATGAAAATGCAGAACGAGGTTCGCTCGCCGAAGAAGGGAATCGTGCAGAAGATTCTGGCGGATGTCGGCACCGCGGTGAATGCCGGGGATGTGCTGGCTATCGTCGAATAGAGCTCGTCAGGTCTCGCGCTCTATTGCGCCATACCCGCCTGGTTCAAGATCTGTTGGGCGTAGTTGTTTTCGACCTTGGCTTGATTGCGCAGGACTTCGTAGTAAGCCGATTTGAGCAGTTGCTCGCGGCCGTCGCGCAGCTTGGAGCGAATCGCTTCCTGCACCCGGGGATCCGACAATTCCCGTTGTCCGGCCGGTTCTTTCGAAATCAGCTTGACAATGCGAAATCCGACCACTTGCTGGGTCATGGGATTGCTGACGGTGATGATCCGGCTGTACTGGCCGGGCTTGAGCTTCAGCACCACATCCCGCGTGCCCGCATCGGTCTGCTTCAACGACGACTCCGGAACAAACCCCAGGTCGCCTCCGTTCCCCGAGGTCTCGGTATCCTCGGAGAAGCTCATGGCCAAGGTGCCGAAATCCTCGCCGCTGTCCAGGCGATTCTCGAGCATCTGAATCTTCCGGCGCGCGTCGGGCTCGTTTTGGGCCTTGTCGTTTTTCAGGTTGTGGACCTGCGGATTCGGGGTGGTGGTCACGAAAATGTGCGCCAAGTGATACTGCGGCTCCACCAGATTGAATTCCGC
>JASHSL010000495.1 GCA_030040855.1 Terriglobales bacterium | reverse complement strand
CTCGAGAACAAGGAGATCGATTGCCTCGTGGCCGCCGTGCCCGACCACTGGCATAAGCAGGTGGTCGTCGACGCCGTCACCGCGGGGAAGGACATTTACTGCGAGAAGCCGATGTCGCACAGCCCCGCCGACGGAGTGGCCATGGTCGAAGCCGCACAGAAGACGGGACGCATTGTGCAGATCGGCTCGCAACGCGTGAGTTCGCTGATTTGCAAGAAGGCCAAAGAGCTGATTGCCCGGGGAACGATCGGGGATGTGGTTCTGGTGGAAGGGTGGCTCGGCCGCAACGATCCCACCGGCGCCTGGGAGTATCCGCCGCCTCCGGATTTATCTCCGCAGAATCTGGATTGGGACACCTGGCAGGGCACGGCCCCGAAAAAGCCCTTCGATCCCTACGCCTTTGCCCGCTGGCGCTGCTGGAAAGAATACGGCACGGGACTCGCGGGCGACCTTCTGGTGCACTTGATTAGCGGCATGATGTTCATGCTGAACATAAATGAACCGCCCAAACAGGCGATGTCGGTGGGCGGCATCCTGCGATGGAAGGATGGCCGCAACATGCCCGATGTGCATGCGACCGTTTATTACTACGGCCAGCTTCCCGTCTACATGCGGCTCAATCAAGGCACTGAAATGCCGGAAACCTACCGCTTCCAGGGATCGAAAGGCATTCTGGAAGTGACCGAATTCGGACTGAGCTACACGCCGCAGACGGGCAAGGATTCCGCGCCCAGCTACTACGATTCCGGATTTCCGAAGGACATGCGCACTGCCTATGAAAAACAGTGGCACCAGGAAAATGACCCCAAGATCGGCCAGGAGCCCATGCCGGAAACCATATCGTTCCGCGGTCCCGATTACGACGACATGAAGCCGCATCTCTGGACATTCTTCCAGGCCGTGAAGTCGCGCCAGACGGTCGTCGAGGATGCGGTGTTCGGTCACCACGCGGCTTTGGCCTGCCACATGGCGAACGAGTCCTACTTCCGCCAGAAGGCGGTGTGGTGGGACGAAGCCACGAAGAGCATTAAGAGCTAGGGAAGAGCAAGCTGTCGGCGGGGCGAGGCCCCGCTGCTGTTGGGGGGGGCAGATGAGGAGCTTAATTCCGAAGCTAATTTGGCCGTGCCTTAGCGTTCTCCTTCTGGTTCCCGCTCTTGCTGCGCAAGATACCGCCTCGTTGACGGGAACGATTAGCGACGCGAGCGGAGCTGTGGTGCCGGGCGCGAGCGTGGTCCTGAAAAATGTGGCCACCGGGTCCACTCGCAAACAGGTGACCAACTCGGCGGGGGAGTACGTGGCGGCAGCTCTGCCGCCCGGCACCTACGATCTCACCGTCACCGCGCAAGGCTTCCGCACCTATAAAGCCGAGGGCGTGGTCTTGCGCGTGGCCTCGAATTCCCGCATCGACGTCACCTTGCAAGTGGGCAGCGTGACGAGCGAGATCACCGTCGAAGGCGGAAACCTGGCGCAAGTGGACACGCAGTCCTCAACCTTAGGTGGAACCGTCACCGGCAGCGAAGTGGTCCAACTGCCCTTAAACGGCCGCAACTTCACGCAATTGATCACCCTGGTTCCGGGCGTGAGCAATCAGACCGGGCAGGATGAGGGGGTGGTTGGCGTGCAGGGCAGCATTGCCTACAGCGTCAACGGCGGGCGCACAGAATACAACAACTGGGAAATTGACGGCGGCAGCGACCTGGACAATGGCGGCAACATCTCGCTGAATCTCTATCCCAGCGTCGACGCCATCGCAGAGGTCGAGGTTCTGACCTCTAATTACGGTGCGCAGTATGGCCGCAACGGATCGGGCACGGTCGAGGTGGAAACCAAGTCCGGCACCAACCAGTTCCATGGCTCAGCTTACGAGTTTTTGCGCAACGAGATGTTCAACGCGCATAACTACTTCGACATTCCCGGCACCGAGAAAGCTTCCTATAAGAAGCATGACTTCGGATACACCCTGGGCGGGCCAATTTGGAAGAACCACACCTTCTTTTTCTGGTCCCAGGAGTTCCGCCGTGAAGAAGTTCCCTACTCCTTCTTCAGCCCGGTGCCCTCGCTCGCCAACCGCGAAGGCAATTTCACTGACCAGTGCGACATCTCGAATCCTACCGATTGCCCCTACAACCCGAACTCATCGTGTCCCAACACGGCGACGGGATATTGTCCATTCCCCAATAACCAAATCCCTTTCATTGATCCCAACGCCAAAATTCTCCTGAACATGGTTCCTGCGCCCAACTACGGATCGGGAGCGAATTCCTTCTTTGCCGCCGACGTTCCCCAACCCACGACCTGGCGCGAGGAACTGATCCGCGTCGACCATGACATCAATTCCAAGCTGCGGGCGACGTTTCGCTTCATTCACGACTCTTGGGAAACAACCAATGCCACCGTAACCTGGGGATACGCGAGCTTTCCCACCATTGGCACTCACTTCCAAGGTCCAGGCGTAGGCTTGGTCGCCAAGTTGACGGCTGACATCTCGCCCACCTTGCTCAACGAGTTTGTAGCCGGCTATACCACCGACCACATCAACCAAAACAATACCAACCCCGCGGTGTGGACGCGAGGCCCTAATTTCACCATGACTGGATTGTTTCCAAACTTTGGGGGCAAACTGCCTGACGTCCAAGTCTACACAAACGGGGCCTACGGAGGAGGATTCTTCGAGGGGCCGACCGCCTTCCCTTGGCAAAACTCGAATCCGACGTACACCATTCACGACAACCTTTCGAAAAGCCTGGGTCGGCATCACTTGGAGATGGGCGGCTATTACGAGGACGCGGAGAAGAACGAGATGGCCTATGTCGACCTCGGGGGTGATCTGACCTTCGACAGCACTTCGGCGGTTTCCACTGGCAACGGCTTTGCCGATTTTCTGATGGGCAACATCGCCAATTACAGCCAGTCGAACGCCCAGCCGAAATATCACTTCAATTACAAAATCTTCGAGCCCTATATCCAGGACGATTTCCACGCCACCAAGAGGCTCACCCTGAATCTGGGATTCCGGTTCAGCATCTTTGGCACCTGGTGGGAAAAGCACCACCTGGTGGGCAACTGGGATCCGGAGGCCTACAACCGGGCCACGGCGCCGCCGATTGACATTACAGGTAACGTCACCGGCCAGATGGGAGCACTGATTCCTACACCCGGCACCAATCCCTACGACGGCATCGTGCAGTGTGGCGTCGATGGCGTGCCGCGTGGCTGCCTCAAGGGGCACTTGTTCAACTATGCCCCGCGCGTGGGTTTCGCCTGGGATCCCACAGGCTCGGGCAAAATGGCCATTCGGGCAGCGTATGGAGTCTTCTACGAGCACACCAACGGCATGGAGGTCAACGCAGAAAACGAGGAAAATTCGCCTCCGGCCGTGGTAACACCTACCCAATACAACGTTGTGGGCTATACGAATATCGGCGGACTAGGACTCC
Organism: Terriglobales bacterium; assembly: GCA_030040855.1. Classification (GTDB taxonomy): domain Bacteria; phylum Acidobacteriota; class Terriglobia; order Terriglobales; family Acidobacteriaceae; genus JAFAGX01. The sequence goes on along the minus strand of JASHSL010000495.1, from coordinate 1,455 downwards.
TGTTCCCGCAATCGCAAGTATCCATCCCCAATCAGGAGATGTGGCCTTATGTTCAACAATGGCACCTCGACGTGCAGCGCAACCTGATCCGCAACACCGTAGCCACCATTTCCTATGTGGGTGCGAAAGGAACCCATCTCACCCTGCAGCACGAACTCAACCAGTTGCATTCCACCCCGGCTTCGGAAAATCCTTTCCACCCCGGTCAGCCCATCACCGCCGCGATCTGTGCCTCGCAGGGCGGCACCTTTCTTGATCCGACTTTCGTGGTCAATAACCACACGATCACCGGCCAGCCGGCCATCAACCTTACCGTCGCCTGCGGTAATGACCCGGATCCCTTTCGTCCCTACTACAGCGTCGGATCCATCGAGCGCTTTGACCCGGCGGCGAACTCGAACTACAACGCGCTGCAGATTTCGGTGCGCAAAACCAGCGGTAAGCTGACGCTCGAGGGGGCTTATACCTATAGCCACTCCCTCGACGATTCCTCCGACAACGAGGATGGCAACTTCGTCGACTCCTACGACGTACACAAAAACTACTCCAGCTCCAACTACGACCAGCGACACATTCTGACCGTGGCCTGGGTCTATCAACTGCCGTCCGTTCGAGAGGGCCGACGGTTGCATGCGCTGCTTGGCGGATGGGATTATGCCGGCATCATGACTTCGCAAAGTGGGACACCGTTCTCGGTCGAAAACGGAGCCTACCCCGATAGCGCCGGCGTGGCCGACGGCGTCGTCGCCAACGGGTCGTTTGCGGATATCATCGGAGATCCTTTCACGAACATTCCCCCCCGAAGTCCCGCCCAAAAAGGACCGCTGCTCTACAATCGCAATGCCTACACTCAGGCCCAGGGACTGACTTGGGGCGATTCTGGCCGGAACAGCCTCAACATACCTCATCGCACCAGCTTCGATATGTCGCTGTATAAACAATTCAAGCCGAAGGAGAAAATCTCGGTACAGTTCCGGGCGGAAGCCTTCAACGTTTTCAACCATCCGCAATGGAACGGGGTAAACCAGTACCAAAATACCGCTAACTTCCTTTACCCTAGCGGGGCGCACTTGGGTCGTGTGGGGCAGTTTGCCATCAGGATTGCGTTCTAAAATCGAGCCTGTGCGTGCCGCAACGTTCGTGCCAACGGGAACTATGATCGGGGCGGTTGACATCGGGGGAACGAAGATCGCGGTGGGGGTGGTGGATGGCGAGGGCCGAGTGCTGTCCCGCATGGAATCGGCCACGAAGGCCGAGCGCAGCTATGAGGATGGACTGGAAGTTGTGGTCGGCATGCTGCGGAAAACCTTCGCGGATGCCGGGAAGAAGATCGAGGGCATTGGAATCGGTTCCACCGGCCCCGTCAACTCATTCACCGGCGAATTCGGCGACGTCGACTTTCTGCCCCGCTGGCGGGGAAGAAATCCGGTGCGCCAGCTGGCGGACATTTTCAAG
>JASHSL010000494.1 GCA_030040855.1 Terriglobales bacterium | reverse complement strand
CCCTAGTCTGAAAGAGCCATTTCCTGGCAGTTACTCGCTGTTTCAAAGGTGCTCGCTGCGATCTTTTTGCCCTAGTTGAGGAACGTCTTAACTTAAGATTGGGCACAAATGCCCCGCTCGATTGTCTTCACGAAAAAATCCAGCGGATTCTGATATCCAGTTCTTTTTCTCTGAAAGCTCGATCCAGAAAGCAATCTGTGATAACTCTAAGCCAACGACTTTGGGGTAGCGAGGAATGATCCAGATTACCTTTCGGGGTACCGTTCACCCGAATGCAGTTAGGCCGTGGCTGACCTGGCGAGCCAGCCAGACTCTCCAGCGTCTGGCTGCAACACATTTCAAAGCCGTGTTTGTCATACAGAACCTTTTCACAGCCCGATGAGAATATCGATCAGCGGCTTGCATCTGTCGGGCCAGCCATTCTCGTCCGTTGAGGCAGATCGGAATGGAGAAGGGGAACCAAGTTTGAATGCAGGCATTGAGGAAGCCGAAGACGGCATGAAATTTGGTAGTGGTAGAAAAACAGACATTGCCAGGGCGCAGTTGTAGCTCCAGCTTTTTTTCTCAGCCGATTGCGATGGATCTCGAATTTTGAGCAGGGTTCGAGGCAGCCTGAGTACGCACACCAGCCCGCTGCGCACCCCATCCCGGGCCAGAATACTGCGGGTGATGGCTTCTTTATCGAGCTGGCTGGAGTTCAGATACTGCACTGGGCGTCCGGAAGCTTTGGCCTCCGCCAAGGAAGCTTCCTTCAAGCGTTCCGTGACCTTCTCCACATGCTCACCAAAGTTCTTGAGGAGGACTTGGTTGGTCCAGAGATAGGCTCATCATTCCATCCGGATGACCGATGGAGCGCAGGTGTCCGCGAAACACTAAGCGGTGAAATCCGGAGAGTGTACCGGCAATCTTGTCCTGGTGTTCGGCAGACGGGGAACGCCTCTGAGCTTGTACTTGGTCCTTAGGCTGGCGAGGACTTGTATTTCGGGAAATTGCAAAAGGATATCCGGGGAACTCCTGTGGTCTAAACCTGAAAGCTGAGCATGAGAACCGAGTGCTTGCCAAAGCGTTTTGGTTGCGGCTCGGCCGCGCTGTATTATAAAAAAAGGGACTCCCACAAAAAGGGCAACTCGACAGTTGCCGGAGCAGAACCCGCGCAATCGTTTGCCGCAGAGTAGCGATCGACCACGGATTATGCCGCTCCGCGCGAATCGGGCGAGCCCCGAGGGCGGAAGTGGGCCGGGCACGGTTAGGGGGACAGGAGTGCTATTCGCTAGGTACTGAAATACCCATTTCTGAGGTGCCCAGAAGGCTTCTTCATTTCTTTCTGCATGTTGAAACAGCAGCACTGGCCGCTGGCCATCAAGGAGGACAAGCCGAGATGCTCGACGTAGGCCTGGTTCCGTTGTAATGGCAGCAAAATTCATATATGAGACTGGTTCTACTACACTTCGGGGTGTATCCAGATGTGGGATACTCCATTTAAGACGATGGAACGTCGAAATCTTGTTCGCAGTTATCGGCATCTCGAGCGGCACATTTAGGGGTACGCGCGTTTGAGGTGCGATGCAAGAACTCCCGTGGACAAGCGGAGATATACGCCAGGAATGAAGATGATCGAGATGAAGCGACCTCGTCCCAGAGTGCAACTATTTTGGACGAACCCGGCAGCGCTGCTTTTTCTGGCCAGCGTTGCGGCTCTATATTTCGGACTCGTCAGAAGAATTCATGGGTAAGCTCCGGCTCAGGTAGTTTGCCAAGTGAGTGATAGAGGGCGAGTTCCAGGATGGGGAAGGTACGAAAGCCATAGGATCTTCTCATGGTTACTTTGGCTTTGTTGTTGAGCCCCTCGATCACACCGCTGGAAAACTGTTTCCTGGCTTTGAAATAGTTGAGCAGTAGGGTGCGGTGAGCCCGCAATGTGCGGGCGATTTTCTTCATCGGCTCGATACGGCTTCGCATGGTTTGATAGCACCAGAAATCCAGGAACAGGCCGGCCCAGGTGGGCGAGGTGTATTCCCAGAACTGCTGAAAATCCTCTTTGAGGAGGTAGGCACGGACGGTCTGGAGGTTGTAGCGGAGCAGATCGCGCAGACGGAACTTCTGCTGAGCGGTGAGATTCTGTTTACGCTTGAGCACGCACCAACGCGATTTCTTCAGCAGTGGCGGATGACCCTCCTGGGCCATCTTGCGTGATTCGGCGGCGCGGACTTCATCCAAGGCCTTATTCATCTTGGCCACGACATGGAAGCGATCGAGGATGTGCAGTGCCTGGGAGCATTTCTGGCGGATCACGTCCAGGTAGGGCTGCCACATATCGGAGCAGACAAACTCGATCTGCGCAGCCAGTTGCTCTCCGATCACGGTGAAGAAACCTTGGAAGGATTCGATGGTGCGTTCCTTGCCGATCCAGAGCAAGCGGGTGAGTCCTTGGTCGATCTGGTAGACCAGGGTCAGATATTTGTGGCCTTTGGCATACTGGATTTCATCCACCCCAATGGCGCGGATTGATTCCAGCGTGCGATGCTCCAGGCCCCACCTCACCACGTACTCGACGGCGTCGCGCACCTGGTCCCACGAGGTGTGGAAGGCCTCGGCGGTTTCCTTCCAGGAGAGCTTGCGCGCCCAGCGAGCCAGCAACAGCATATAGGTTCGGGTCAACTGGTGCTTCCCATCACTCCAGGGAACTTGTTCGACCACTACGCCACAATTCCGGCAATCGACCCGGCGCATGCGGTACAGCAGGAAAACCAGAAAACCCCACAGCGGAATAAACTCGAAGCAGCGCTCGGGAAGATGATCGTAACCCGGGGCCGGCTGCTGACACCCTGAGCAGACTGCCGCCGAGCCCTCCCGCGGTCGGATGTCCACTTCGATGCTTTTCTTGTCCGGACCGAAGCGGGCCTGTTGGTAGACGAATCCCCGATGGCGATGGCAGTGGTTTAGAATCGTGATCAATTCCATGGCACGGACAATTTTCAAGGTGAAGGCTGCTAAAGTAAACCGCGCCGCTACCTCGGCGCCGACCTCCCATGCTTCCGCCCAGTATCGCGATCTGGACAACTGGCCGCGCTCGTGGATGGGGTTAGACGAAGACCTGCCGCCAGGAAAAGAACTGGTAGCTTGCCTCCGGCCATTCTTGGAGCATCTATCTTCATCGCGTCTTTCCCCAAAGACCATTCGTCGACACATGGACAACCTCTGGCTGCTGGGTGGAGAAATCATCCGCGACCTGAACTACGACCCTTCTCTGAGGAAAATGGCTGCGGACCGACTCCTCCGCAGCGTGATCCACGAGGACGGCGGTCCGCTCATCCACAACGGCTCGGATGAGGAGCAACGCTCATTCGACTCCACTTGCCGCAAACTCCACCGCTTCCTCAGTCAACCTCAGCGCTAAAGTTTGCCAATCACCCACAAATTTCCCAGACGAAGCCGATTTTTAGTAACAGGAACCGCTCAAAAATAGTAACAAGCTCGCGGAACCCGCATTCTTGGCTGCGATTTGAAATCTGGCGGAGAGAGTGGGATTCGAATCCGCACTGAAACGTCAAACAAAGGACTTAACCGAGCACAGTTGGCAATCTAAGGCATTCTAATTCACTTCAAGGCAAGCAACAGATTTCCGAAATCTGTTTTATCAAAAATCCAGCGCAATCTCACGCGAACATTTCACGATCAGAGAACGCAGCGCGATTCGGGTCGCGATCGTTGGTGGTTCCCTACGCGCCAGCACGATGATTGCTTGCAGCAAGCGATCGGACTCCGTTACCCCATCACTCTCGCGCATGCCCTTGCCCGCGATTTGCCCGGCTTCTAAACGCCCGATCGGGCGCGGCTGGATGATTTCCGGCTGGTCCGTGGTTCCGCTGTGGATTCGAGCCGACATCCTTCGGCAGAATAGCACGAGCCGGTGATCCGCGATTGGGATCAAACCTTTGAGCATGCTAGCCTGGATTCCCACGTTCGTTCATTGAGTTAACACCACGCACGGTTTAGCCGAACGTCAGTAGGAGACGTTTGTTGCCCAGCCACGGTATGGGCTCACGGGTTTGATCCAACCCTGCAGCCATCAATAGCGGATTGTGAGCGCGTTTCTGAAAACGCACCACGATTCCCGACTCCTCGATCATCAC